>CAMPHD010000224.1 GCA_946885765.1 uncultured Thalassospira sp. | reverse complement strand
GAACGGCAACTTCGGTGGTGCCACCGCCGATATCGACAACCATCGAACCGGTCGGCTCGGTGACCGGAAGGCCGGCACCAATGGCGGCTGCCATCGGTTCGTCAATCAGCCAGACCTTACGCGCGCCAGCACTTTCAGCGCTTTCCTGAATGGCGCGGCGTTCAACAGCGGTCGAGCCGGACGGAACGCAAATGATGACTTCCGGGCTCGCGAAGTTGCGGCGACCATGCACTTTACGGATAAAGTGTTTGATCATTTCTTCGGCGATGTGGAATTCGGCAATCACGCCATCGCGCAGCGGGCGAATGGCCTGAATGTAACCGGGCGTACGCCCGAGCATCTGCTTCGCTTCTTCCCCGACGGCAAGTACCTGTTTCTTGCCCTTTTCGTCGGTGATGGCTACCACGGATGGTTCGTTAAGGACGATGCCACGCCCTTTGACGTAAACCAGTGTGTTGGCGGTGCCCAAATCCACCGCCATGTCGGAGGATAAAACCCCAAGAAGCTTGGAAAACATTCCTGCCCTATGCCCCGGTTAATAGTAAAATCTTGAATACGAATGTACCGGCTTTGATAGCGTAACGCGCCAGTCGATGCACGAATAATCTGCTCAGGGAATTGAGGAATAATTAAGACGCGTCACAAGTCTTGAAATAAGATGCAAAAAGATGATCCGCCATATGGAGTTGGCGTTTTCATTCAAGGTTTATCACCCTTGAGAATTATTCCAGTTTTACGCAAGAAATCCATGATCAGGGCTGTTGTGTCTGGTCCGGTTTCTACTTTCAGAAAAGTGCGAGTCGCTTGTTTTCCAAGCGTTTCATCACTTTGAAGCATTTTAAACATTACCGGCTCGCGGTTCGGGCGCAGATCGCGATCCATCCGCCACTGACACCATGCTGGTGGGTTAAGCCGATCCCCCTTCACCGTTACCAGAAGGGCAGGAACAAAGTTATCCATTTCCGACATGCACTGGGCGCGCAGCCCGACCATCGCAACGAACCGTTCATCGAACCGTTTGGCATGGCCGTGGCGATATACCGCCAGTTGGGCGGCAGCCGCACCGTATCCATAACCAAAAATCGCAATCCGGTCCGGATCGATACCGGGTTGTCCGGCCAGATAATCAAGCGCACTTAGCGCATCGAATGCCCAATAGGCCACTCCATGTTTCGGGTTATCAAGCGTACCTGCCATACAATAGCTTTGCGATGGATGTGCTTTGCCCGGTGAAATACGAAGCACGGCAAGTCCCATGTCATGCAGCAGAGAAATCCATTCTTGCGGAAAACGGTCATCACAATCGGGTACGGCAATAACCGCCGCCGTTTTGGCATCGTTGCTTGCAGGTGGATAATAGGTGCCCGGAATATCTGATTGCAGGCTGGTATCGACTTTGGGGATTTCTTTGCCCGCATCCATCAAGCGCTGTCGCAATCCGCTCGGCGGATAGGGTTGGGCGGGAATATCGACATTCGTGGCATTGTCGATGGTAGCGGCATCTGCGGAGGCTGATATTGCCCCAAATACTGCAGCACAAAGGACAAGGCGGCGAAACTGAAGAACGGGATGTCTGCTCATCATCTGTCCCCTTCGCGTAAGGGGCGTAGTATAGCACAGAATGCCCGCATTCACAGCAATCAGGCCGGACGATTGCAAGTATGGTGACCGAACTTGGTACCCGAAAAGAAAAGAGGCGGCAAAATGCCACCCCTTTATCTTCTCAACCGGATTGCGGTAATCAGGATGCCATGGCATCCGGCGCTGTTTTCTGGCTTTTTTCGATCAGTTTGTTAACTGCTGTGACATAGGCCATGCAGGAGGCTACAACGGTGTCGGTATCCGATGCATTGCCAACTACGGTGCGGTCTTCGCCATCGAGTTTGACGGTGACCGTACCTTGTGCGTCCGTACCCTCGGTCACGGCGTGTACCTGATAGAGTTTCAGTTTCCAGTCGTGCGGGTAAATCGCCTTGATCGCGTTGAAGGTTGCGTCAATCGGGCCATCACCGGTGGTTTTGGCTGTGCGAGTTTCCCCGTTCACATTGAGTTCCAGTTCTGCCGTCTGCGGCCCCTTGGAGCCACAGGTCACAGCCAGTGACACGAACTTGATATGTTCGTTGTCGCGCATTCCGTCATCGACCAAGGCGACGATATCGTCGTCATAGACTTCTTTCTTCTTGTCGGCCAGTTCCTTGAAACGGGCGAAGGCATCTTCGATGGCATTGTCGCCCAAGTCGGCAAAGCCCAGCTCTTTGAGCTTTTCCCGGAAGGCATGACGACCGGAATGCTTGCCCATCACCAGACTTGATTTGTTCAGGCCGATGCTTTCCGGTTTCATGATTTCATAGGTTTCGGAATTTTTCAGGAAGCCGTCCTGATGAATGCCGCTTTCATGGGCAAAGGCGTTCGCGCCGACAATCGCCTTGTTCGGCTGCACGACAAAGCCCGACACAGCCGAAACCAGACGCGATGCATTCATGATTTTGGTTGAATCAATCCCGGTTTCATACGGGAAGGCATCGTTACGCGTTTTCAGCGCCATGACGATTTCTTCCAATGCTGCGTTACCCGCACGTTCACCCAGACCGTTGATCGTGCATTCGATCTGGCGGGCACCGGCATGGACCGCTGCCAGCGAGTTCGCAACCGCCATGCCCAAATCGTTGTGGCAGTGAACCGACAGGATTGCCTTATCGATATTGGGCACCCGGTTAAACAGCATGGTCATCAGGTCGGCATATTCGGTTGGCGTGGTATAGCCGACGGTGTCCGGGATGTTGATGGTGGTGGCACCCGCATCAATCGCGGCTTCGACGCAACGGCACAGGAAGTCGTGCTCGGTACGCGATCCGTCTTCGGCTGACCATTCAACATCATCGGTGAATTTACGCGCCAGCGTCACACTTTCAATCACCTTCTCCAGAACGCGTTCCGGTTCCATCTGCAACTTGTATTTCATATGCAGGGGGCTTGTGGAAATGAAGGTGTGAATACGTTTGTTTTCGGCCGGTTCCAGCGCCTCGGCGGCACGTTCGATATCGCCCTTGGCCGCGCGGGCCAACGAGCAGATGGTCGGGCCTTTGATCTGTTTGGCGATTTCATTGACGGACCGGAAATCGCCATTCGATGCGATGGCAAAGCCTGCCTCGATGATGTCGACTTTCATTTCTGCCAATGCGTGTGCGACACGCAGTTTTTCATCGAGCGTCATCGATGCACCCGGGGACTGTTCGCCGTCGCGCAGGGTGGTGTCGAAAATGATGACGCGATTGTCGTTAGCACTAGCCATTACAGTAATTCCTGATCAAGCGGGTCTTTGCCCGAATTTTGAAACTTCATTTTGGAAAGAGTGCGGGCCTTGTGGCGCGACTTGTTCCCCTGAGCTGCGGTAAATGGATCGACCTGTATGGTAATCCGAACCGTCTTCGTACGCTCAGGGGCGGGTAAGTCGTAGCGACCCGAGCGCTGCGAGACCAAGAAGGTTTAGAGCAGACAGCACAAAGGCACCCGAAGCATCGGCTTCGGTGCGATCGGCAATTGCAGGAATGTTGCAAATGTCTGCGGTCATCGGTCTTCATCAAATGGTATCGAAGTGCCAGACTGTGCTGGCGACGTCTCCAATTTCGTAGGACCGTCTGCCAAGGTCAAGCAATTTTTGTATCTTTGATGCGCTTTTAAAGGTGGAATTTAGCGTTTGGCCCCTGTGCGAGGTTTCTTTGACAGGGTTCAGAACTGTTGTTGATCGGTCATTATGAAAAGTGTCGATTGCAGATCACCCATGCCAAAGATTGAGTTTGAGGCGAGCAAATTCTCGGTTATCTGTTGAGTAACCGATACGAAATGCCCCAAAAAACGTTTCGTATCATGTGCCGCCACCAGATTACGGATATTCACGATGTTAAGCCTGTCTCTGATCGGAGCCTTTATTCCGACGGCTTTCTTTGTCTCGATCACACCGGGAATGTGCATGACCCTGGCGCTGACCATGGGGATGACGATCGGCTTGCGCCGAACCGTCTGGATGATGATGGGCGAACTTGTCGGTGTGGGGATTGTCGTGGTGGCCTCGGCCCTTGGTGTTGCGACGGTGATGCTGGAATATCCGGCGGCCTTTGCGGTGTTCAAATATATTGGCGGGGCCTATCTGGCGTGGCTGGGCATTCAGATGTGGCGTTCGCGCGGGCGTATGGCGTTCAGCACTGAAATCGATTCAGCCCGACCGGCAACACCGTTTGCGCTTGCCTCTCAGGGGTTTGTGACTGCGATTGCCAATCCAAAGGGCTGGGCGTTCATGGTGTCGCTATTGCCGCCCTTTATCAGCCTTGAACATGCTATAGCGCCGCAGCTTTCAGTGCTGGTGGCAATCATTCTGGTGACAGAACTGATCTGCATGACGCTTTACGCTACCGGGGGGCGGTCCTTGCGCCACTTTCTGGAAAAAAGCGGCAATGTTCGTGTTCTTAACCGGATCGCCGGGACGCTGATGATCGGCGTCGGGATCTGGCTGGCTTCGAGTTAAGGGGCTATTTGTTTGTAAAACCTCTTTAAAGTCGGATTGTCCTGCCCTATATCGTTGTATGGAATTATTTGCAGGAAGAGCCATCATGCGCGAGTTGCGCTGTATCATTTTCGAGGAAAGCGAACTGATCAAGGCGCTGGTCGGATATCGTCGCCGCACCGGAAAACCTTTGCCGCCCGGTCAGATCGGAAAGCTTGAAATTGAAAAATCGCCTGAAATTGCAGCGCGGCTCAATATTATTGCCGATCATGGTGATCCGATTATCGTCCCGGCAGCGGGAGCCGAACTGGCGGCAGCACTGATTGCCTATTGCATTGATGTGCGCGTGCCCGTGCCGGCATCCTCGAAAAAATCGATCACCATGATTGATGGTCATGTGGCGCTAAAGATCATGAAGCAATAGCGACGACTTTGCCGCCCAAAAGAAAAAGCGCAGCATTGGCTGCGCTTTTGCAATTCAGGGCAGGGCGATCAGGATCGGATCAGCGTTACCACTGCATCATCTTGCCTTTAAGTGCGCCCATGCGTTCGTCTTCATTCTTGAAGCTTTGGCCTGCGGCAATTCCGTCCTGCACCTTGGTCATCATCAGCCATTCCTTGACCTTCATGAAGCGCGGGGCAAGGAACTGGTAGGTGTCGCGCACCAGACGTACAGCCGGTGCGCCACGTTCCAGTTCCATGGTTTCCCAGCGTTCAAAAAGCGGTTCCCATGCGCGCAGGCGGCGATAAAGATCGTCGCGCTTGGTGCGGATATATTGCCGTTGCGTTGTGAAGTTACGCAGGACCGACATGATTTCGCCGGTATTGGCGTCGATTTCGTCAAAGCTGCTTTCAAACTTCTTCATGGCGTCATCAATCAGGCGAATAACCTGTGTGACCGTTTCCAGAACGCCCTTTTCATGGGCATAAATACGGCGAAGTTCCTGCAGCTTGCGGTCGATCTTTTTAACGTTGCGATACTTGTCGCGAAGCGTCTCGACATAAGAAAGCTCCTCGGCCACCTGATGAACCAGATTGACAACTTCCTCGCGGTTCTCGCGGCCGATATTAAGTTTATCGGCAACCTCGTCAAAAGCCTGGTTGATTTTTTTCTTGGTGGCGGGATCCTCGGCGATCTGCATCAGTTGTTCGGGATCTGTGATCAGTTCCTCGTTCCCGGACATCCAGGTGACAAGCTGCATGGTCAGCCGGTTATAGGCGATCGCGCGGTGATCTTCATCGACTTCCCAGGAT
>CAMPHD010000223.1 GCA_946885765.1 uncultured Thalassospira sp. | reverse complement strand
CTAGGCTCAGGACCTATTAATTTTCGCTCTACCTTTTTGGTAGAAAGTGGTGTCTCTGATTGGTGAGGAGCACTTTATGAGCGATCTATTCTGGCTTTCCCGTTCTCAGTTGCAGCGTATTGAGCCCTGTTTCCCACAGGCTCACGGGGTTCCTCGTGTTGATGATCAGCGCGTTGTTTCCGGGATCATCCATGTCATTCGCAACGGTCTTCGCTGGCGTGATGCCCCAAGGGAATACGGGCCGCACAAGACGCTCTATAACCGCTTTGTACGCTGGAGCCGATTGGGTGTCTTTGATCGTATATTCTCTGCGATTGCAGCCGAGAACGGCGAGCCTGAACAGTTGATGATCGACGCCACACATCTGAAGGCACATCGCACGGCGGCCAGCCTGCTTAAAAAGGGGATGTTCCCCGCCGTATCGGGAGAACGAAAGGTGGCCTGAATTCCAAGCTGCATGCCGTCGCCAATGAGCACGGCAAGCCACTTGTCCTGCTGCTAACCGAAGGTCAGATGAGCGATCATCTTGGCGCAAAGCTTATGTATGAATGCCTGCCAACCTCGGCATCTCACCTGATTGGTGATAAGGGCTATGACAGCGACGAGTTCCGGGCGGCGCTCAACGCCAAGGGTATCAAGCCCTGCATACCGCCCCGCAAAAACAGAAACACACACATATCATACTGCCCAAAGCTCTATAAAACCCGGCACAAAGTCGAGAACATGTTCGGAAAGCTCAAAGACTGGCGCAGGGTGGCGACCCGATATGACCGATGCGCGCACACCTTCTTTTCAGCGATCTGTATCGCCGCTACCGTCATATTTTACCTCAATTAATGAGTCCTGAGCCTAGTCATTCACCAGACGAAACCGCACAGAAAATATCGCTCCGCTGTGATCGTCCGGTTCATCCAGGCGAATGCGTGTATCGTGACGCAAGGCAATTTCACGCACAATCGAAAGGCCAAGACCACACCCGTCCTCGCCACCGCCCGCAACACGGTAGAACCGATCAAAGACATGTTTGCGATGTTCAAGGGGAATCCCCGGCCCATCGTCCTCGACGACCAGTTTGACGAAGGGTGCATCGTCCATTTCAGACATTAACCGCACGGTAACGGAACTGTCTGCCGGGCAATAGGTCAGTGCATTATGAATAAGGTTTTTCAGCAATTCCTCGATCAGGGTGGCATCACCCATGATCAGCACTGAGCCGTCAGGTCCTTCGTAGCCAAGATCGATACCGCGTTCGATAGCAATCGGCACCTTCGCACCAGTAACCGAACGTGTAATTTCACCAAGATCAATACGGACAAAGGGACGCCCGGCCAGTCCTTCGGGTGCCGCCCGGGCAGATGCCAGTAACTGATTGGCCAGATGAGAGGTTTGTCTGGTCGAAGCAGCCAGATTTTCCATCACATCATGCAGTTTTTCCGTATCCTTTTCGCGCAGCCCCAGTTCCGCCTGCGTCCGCAATGCTGCCAACGGAGTCCGCAACTGGTGGGCTGCATCTGCCGTAAAACGCTGCATGGTCGAAAGCGTATTTTCGAGCCGTTTCAACAAATGGTTGATGGCTCCAACCAGATGCCGCACTTCTGTCGGGACATCGTGCTGGATCGGTCGCAAATCCGAGGGTGATCGCCGATTAAGAGCCTCTTCCAGTCGCGCCAGCGGTTTAAGCCCCTGCCCGATCCCGAACCATACGATCAGGGCCGCAATCAGAATCAAACCGAACTGCCGAACCGCAGCACGTGCCAGAATATCCTCGCTCAGACTTTCACGCGTTCCGGTCGTTTCAGCCACCAGCACATGAAAACGCGTCGCCATCCGCGCACTGGCAACATAACGTGACAATGCGCCGATCCGCACCCGTTCACCGTTATATTCCGCATCGTAAAACACCGGCTCTTCCAGAAGCGGCATCAGTTTTTCGGGCACTGGTGGCAATTCTTCGTAGCCGGTGATGAATTCGCCCTGTGCCGTACTGACCTGATAGAAAACGCGGTCCTGCGACGCACTTGTCAGCATTTCAAGGGCGACATAGGGCACATCGACCTCGATCTGTCCGCCGATCAGAACAACACGATCGGCAATCGCCAGAGCCGAACTTAACAATGCCCGGTCAAATGCCTGATTGGCTGAATGCACCGCATTACTGCGCACTTCAAATAGCATCAACGAACTGATCAGAAGCAACGGGATCAGAAGCCAGATCAGCAAACGCCGACGAAGGGATGCATTTCGCCACTTCATGTCTTTTTCAACAAATAGCCAAGACCACGAACCGTCTGGATTTTGACATCCGCCGTTTCAACACGTTTGCGCAGACGGCTGATATAAAGCTCGACTGCATTGGCACTGATATCATCCTCGAACCCGGCCAATTGATCGGTGATCTGCTCCTTGGACAATACATGCCCAAGCCGCAAAAGCAGGATTTCAAGGATATTCAGTTCACGGCGCGGAATTTCAATATCCTGACCATCAATCATGGCGCGACGCGCAACCGTGTCATATGTCAAACGGCCACAGGTGATCCGGGTATTGTGGGTTCCGGCATGGCGACGCATCAAGGCACGCACGCGTGCCTCAAGCTCGACCAGTTCAAACGGTTTTGCCAGATAATCATCGGCACCAAGATCAAGTCCCCGCACCCGATCATCAATGTCGTTGCGTGCCGTCAGGATCAGAACCGCACTTTCCGATCCGCGATGACGCAACCGGCGCAGGATTTCATCGGCTTCTTCCCCGTCGGAAATCACATCAACCGCATAGCCCGCCTGCTGCAAAGAGCGGGCGATGCCATCGGCGAGTGCGGCATGATCTTCTACGACAAGGACTCTCATTGTGTCGGGTTCGGCCCCCTGTTAAACCAGCATGGTCTGGTGCATATTGACCCAAGCACATGAATTTTCCAGATTTTGCCGGATCGTGAAAGCCCCGATAGCGATCATCCGGCAGCAAGCCTGCGAGTAATCCGGTTGATAAGGGCCTGTAAGCGATGACCTTGCGCAGTACTATCATTATTGCTGTTTTCTGCGCAGCAATTTTCCGTGCCATACCTGCTACTGCGGAATTGTTTGTTTTCCCGGCATTAAACAGCGCGACACCAGACAATCCGGAACAGACCATGCTTTCGGAAAGCGAGGCAGTGGTTATTTATGGTTCGGCCGATATCGAGGCTTTCAGACCGACCATTAAAGGCTTTCAGCAGAGCAACCCGAATATACGTGTCGATTATCATCAGCTTCAAACGCTGGAAATGTATGATCGCACAATCGTCGAACGCGAAGCTGGCAAACCCAATGCCGATCTCGTCATTAGTTCGTCAATGGATTTGCAGATGAAGCTTGCCAATGACGGATACGCCTTCTCGCATCAAAGCGACGAAACCCGCGCATTACCCAATTGGGCACGCTGGCGGAACGAGGCCTTTGCCGTAACGCAGGAACCGGCTGTCATTGCCTATAACCGGCAATTTTTCAGGGAAAACAATCTTGAGCCACCCCGAACCCGCAACCAGATTATCCGGCTGCTCATTGAACATGACGATCTGATGAGCGAAAAGATCACGACCTATGATATTGAACGAAGCGGAGTTGGCTTCCTGTTTCTGGCCCGTGATGAACGTTATTTTTCAGGTATCTGGGATTTTGTGCGTACCTTGGGTCAGGCAAAGGTAAAGCTTTATTCAAATACATCGCCAATGCTTGAAAAGATCGCAAGCGGACAGGTGTCACTGGGCTATAATCTTCTGGGATCATATGCTGAAACCTTCAGCCACCGGAATCCCAATCTTGGCGTGATACTGCCCGATGATTTCATCGTTGTTTATTCCCGAATTGCCATCATTCCGCGCGGGGCCCGCAACCCGGAACTCGGCGGCAGGTTCCTTGATTATATCCTGTCGATCGAAGGCCAGAGCATTCTGCAGGATGAAGGCAATTTCAACCCGGTGCGCCCCGATGTCCCGCCCAGTCCGTTTTCGTCGCTGATCTTTGATCGTTACGGCGAACGGGTTCGATCTTTCCCTGTGGGGCCAGGACTGCTGGTTTATCTCGATCAGGCGAAACGCCAGCGATTTTTAAGCCGCTGGCAGGATGCATTGCTTAATCGTCGCTAAGTTCCGATGGCAACGGGCGGCGTTCCGGTCCGTCATAATTCCAGATCAGGCGACGCGGGATTGGACCCTTGTTACGACCACCCTGATTGGTTTGCTCCCACGCGTGAGCCAGTATTCCCACCGACCGCGACAAACAGAACAAACCGCGTGCCAGCGGTGCGGCGAAGCCAAGCTCGGCATAGATCACGGCCGTTGCACCATCGATATTCATCGGGATGCGTTTGCCCTTCCGTTCCAGAAGGGTTTCCTCGATCTGGCTGGCAATCTTGCCAAACCGGCCAGATACGATGCCATCACCTGCTGCCACAGCAACAAGCGACAATAATCTTGGTGCCCTTGGATCAAGCGGGTGGAAGCGATGCCCGAAACCCGGGATATGCTTACCATGTTCGGCAATCTGGTGATCCAGCCCGGCAGCGGTCGCATCAGCCAGGTTTTCGCCCCCATCCATGCGTACGGCAATATCGTGATAAAGGGCAACGGCCTGTTCGCCGGCACCACCGTGAACATCCCCCAACACATTAACCGCACTTGCCATCGCATTGTTCAGGCCAATTCCGCAGGTCGCCGCCATACGCGCGATTGCAATGCTCGGTGCTTGCGGCCCGTGATCGACAGCCGCGACGAGGGCTGCCTCAAGCAATGCGGCCTGCCCTTTTGATGGCAATTCGCCACGCGTCATCAGCCAGATCATCCCGGCAAAGCTGATATTGCCAATCAGATCCTGAATGGGATAACCGCTATAATGGATTTTCCCCGGCTCCATATCGATGATGGATGTTTTCCACCAGTCACTGACTTCGTTTTCGATATCTTTTGCAGTTTTATCGCTCATAGCACACCTTCGGCTTTCAGGATGGCAACCTCGTCGGCGGATATGCCAAGACCGGACAGAATGGTTTCATTGTCCTGCCCAAGAACAGGTGGCGGTGCGTCGACCGAGGGCGCATCGCCATTCATCTTGATCCCGGTACGCAGAATTCGGATATCGCGTTCGGCACCGGGTACATTATCGAAATCGGCCAACATGCCGCGGTCTGATATCTGCGGCAGCGACAAAGCCTGCGGTACGGTTAAAACTGCCCCGGCTGGCACACCAACCGCATTGAATTTGGAAACCCAGTGATCGGTCGGCTGTGTGACAAGCACACCTTCCAGTAGGTCACTGAGCTCCCTGCGATGGGAAAGACGCTCTGTCCGGGTTCCGAAACGCGGATCGGTTTTCAAATCTGATAAATCCAGAACATCGCAAACGGCTTCGAACTGTTCCTGTTTGTTAGCTGCGATATTGATTTTGCCGTCCTGTGTGCGGAATGTGCCCGATGGCGACGAGGTGAAATTGTCATTACCATTCGCAGTCGGCTGTTTGCCCGCAATCAGGAAGTTCGATACCACCCAACCCATCGTGGCAATTACGGATTCCAGCATCGAAATATCGATAAAACTGCCTTTACCCCCGTTACTGCCCAATGCACGCCCGGCAAGGGCCGCAGTAATGGCATAGGCCGCTGTCAGACCACCGATGGTATCGGCCATCGGATATCCGACGCGGTAGGTTTCCCGATCTTCTTCGCCGGTGATCGTCATAATGCCCGAAAGCCCCTGTACGATCTTGTCATAGGCTGGCAGCTTTTTCAACGGACCGGTATGTCAGAACCCGG
>CAMPHD010000222.1 GCA_946885765.1 uncultured Thalassospira sp. | reverse complement strand
GCTTTTAATGGCGCATAAAAAATAATGAACCAGGTGACACAGCGAAAATACCGGGATGAAGTCGAGACGTTTTTGTCGAGGCTTGAGACGCAGGCGCGTAAGCTTGTCGCGCTGGCGGATGTGATTGAAAAGACGGTCGATACGACTGAGGTGACCGGTTACCGGCCGTTTCGCGAAGAAGTCGATAACTTCAAAGCGCTTTCACTGGTGATTACGGACCGCCTTGCCAAACTTGAAAAGCATCCCAAAAAAGACGAACTCGAAGAGCAATTCCACAAACTTCAGATCCTGATGCTTCGGATTGTGATTAAAACAAGTCTCAAGTTTTTCTTTGTGATGAGTGCCAAGCCGGTGCTGCCGCTTGGCGCACGTGAAATGTTCCAAAGCGAGCTTCGGACACTTTATGAAGCCGAACGCATGATCACTCATCCGCGATATATCAGCCACCTTGACGAGTCTGCCAGGGATGACCTTGATGTCGCTAAGGAAATTCTCCAGGAAATTATTGAAAACGCTCCGGCCTTGCTGAATTTCAGCAAGCGTAAAAAACGGAAAGTGCCACGTCGCAACGCCGGTTGATTGGCAAAGATCAGGACGCGGAGTATTGTGGCGAATTGAGTTTTGCAAAATGCAAAGACTTTTCGTTGCATTTTGCGACTTCGTTTGTTGCAATATGCGAATAATTTTTGAAGTAATTGTCTTTACAGTATTTTCTTGCCCAACAATCGGCACAATTCCGGGATTTTTGCGCATCCTCAAAAACTGGCACACCCTATGCATAGATGGCGTTGGACAGTTGTTCTTTGCAGGGGCGCATCTTGCGCCTGGAACAACGTAATCTTCTGCAGTTTGCTCGTGTCCCAACCAAACTCAGCGGCGGTTTTCCCGCCGCTTTTTTCTTGTTCACTCCAATTTTCCCATATTTATCATGTAGATGATTTTTCATCCTCTACTTGAAAGCGCGCGTGTGAGGATTCACATAGGATGTAGGGCTTCTGGCCTTTTGGATAGGTTTGTTTGTGGGTGTGGCGCTATATCGAAACAAACGAATAACCTTGCGCTACGCCGGAGAGGAAACGATGAGAACTTTTTTGCGCGCTTGCACTGCTTTCGGGGTTGCAGGAATGGTCGGTTACATGCCGTTAACGGCAGATGCAAAATCCGAGCTTCCCGGCGAACCCGGTTCCATGATTTCGGACGATATGATCCGCGATGTTCGTGAATGGTTGGCAAATCCTGTGGTAGAACTTTCCATTGCGTCGCAAAACCGGTTGCGCAATGGAATGACACAGGATCAGATTGACGCTGCTGACAAACAATGGGTGGCAGAGCGCGAGGCCGACGATCAGCCACTTGTCGCAGGCATTTTGACCAATCCTCTTTCCAGTTACCTGACCCAGATACAGGCTAGGTCTGGCGGTTTGCTGGCCGAGATATTTGTGATGGATCAGATGGGGTTGAATGTCGGGCAAAGCTCGATCACTTCCGATTTCTGGCAAGGCGACGAGGCCAAATTCAAGAATACCTTCCCGAAAGGTGCCAACGCGGTCTTCATTGATGAAGCCGAATACAATGAAGAAACCGATACTTGGCGCTCGCAGCTCAACATGACAATGAGCGATGAGCAGGGATCGCCAATCGGCGCTGTTACGATCGAGGTCAATCTTAACGAACTTGCTCGTCGTCAGCAGCTCTAGGGGAGACGGAAAATGAACTTCTTTAAAAACCTTTCCATACCGGCCAAGCTGACAACCTGCTTCGCTGTGATGATTGTGGTCATTCTGATGGTTGCCGGTGCCGGGATGTTTGCAACATTCCAGGTTAAGTCAGCCAATGACCAGCGTGACTATCTCGCCGATTTCGAACGCGATTATCGCAATCTTGACCGTGCCTATCTGATGGCGCGTCAGGAACTGGTCTATTTCCTGACAACCGGTGACCGGACCGGGCTGGAAAGCTACGAGAAATCGCTGACCGAGATCGACACCCGCACAGATGTTCTGAAAACCTATGCCACGATCAACCCGACGGTTGCCGGTCTGATTGATCAAATGGATGGGGCGATTGACCGCTGGGAAGAAATTGCCAGCGAGCAGGCGAAATTGATGCGTCACTATCTGACGGTCAACCACGCCCGTGCCATCGAGGCATCCGGTGAGCCGCGCGAACTGTCTGACAGCGTGTCAACGATTGCCCTGGAACTTGCAAACAATATCGACCAGATGAACCTCGAAGTCGAAAACCGTGTTGAACGGGCCATGATGCTGTTCCAGACAACGCTGGGTATCGGCGTTGCGTTGCTGATCGCGATGGCGGCATTGTTTGGCGGCACCCTGTCGCGGATGATCGCCACCCCGATCCGCAAAATGACAGATGCAATGGGAAGTCTTGCGTCCGGCAATCTTGATATCGAAATCGTTGATATGAAACGCGCCGACGAGGTTGGTGCAATGGCCAAGTCGCTTGAGGTTTTCCGCGAAAATGCCCGTGAACGTGCCCGCATGGCCGAACAGGAACGGATTGAGGCCGAACGTCAGATCGAGCGCAGTAAACGCATGGGGACGCTGACGGCTGGTTTCGATCATAAAATCCAGGAAGTTCTTTCGGCGGTCAATGTTGCGCTCGACGAAGTTCGCAGTGCCTCGGAAACCCTTTCATCCCATTCGGTTCGTGCGACACAGGATGCGCGAAGTGTGGCCGAGCAGGCTGAAGAATCATCTGGTGATATCGAAACGGTTGCATCGGCAACAGCACAGCTTTCGGCATCAATCGCCGAAATCGCGTCGCAGATTGCCCGCGTTACCGAAATCACCCAGCTTGCGGTCGAGGAAACCGAACGGACCAATCAACGTGTCTCGATGCTTGATGATGCCGCGCAAAGTGTCGGAGAAGTTGTCAGCCTGATCAGTGATATCGCCGATCAGACCAACATGCTGGCGCTAAACGCGACGATTGAATCGGCACGTGCCGGTGATGCAGGCAAAGGCTTTGCTGTCGTTGCCGGCGAGGTCAAAAACCTTGCCGCCCAGACGGTGAAGGCAACCGAACAGATCACGGCGAAAATTACCGAAATGCAGGGTGAAACCGGTGCCGCCGCCGCGGCCGTTCGCGGCTTTGCCGAAACGATCCATAAAATCGACGAACTGATGTCGGTTGTTGCCAGTGCCGTCGAAGAGCAGGGGGCTGCAACCGAGGAAATTTCACGCAGTGTCGAAGGGGCAGCCAATGGCAACGTCGCCATTTCGAACGCGGTGAAAAACGTGGCCGAGGCAACGACGGAAAGCGGTGACCTTTCGCATGGTCAGCTTGATTGCGTTGGCCGTCTGGCGGCCGCCAATGATGAACTCAGAAGCCACGTGAACGGCTTCCTGAACGACGTCCGGGCTGTCTGAAATACCTGATTGGATCTGGAGACCCAAAAGGGGCGCGATGCATCACCATCGCGCCCCTTTTGGTTTGGCAGTGTCGCAGCTTTATGTCTGCTTGAAGGGGCTGTGTTCGGCTATGATAAATTCGCGGTCCTGGGCGATATGATGTCGTTCCTGATCAAGAAACCGGGCAACAGCATTGCGCAGGCCCGTGTCTGCTATCAGATGTGCGGAATGGGTCAGGACGGGTTCATAGCCGCGCTGGATCTTGTGTTCACCCTGTGCCCCGGCTTCAACCGTTTTAAGGCCGCGTTCAATCGCGATATCGATTGCCTGATAGTAGCAGGTCTCGAAATGCAAAAGCGGTGTCGGGTCTATTGTGCCCCAGTTACGCCCGTATAGTGTTTCCGATCCGATCAGGTTAAGCGCCCCGGCGACCATGTCGCCGTCACGAAAGGCGGCAACCAGAACTGTGCGGTCCCGGACTCTTTCATGCAAAAGTTCGAAGAAATCGCGCGTCAGATAGGCCTGACCCCATTTGCGGTCGGATGTGTCACGGTAAAACTGGTAAAACCGGTCCCAATGTTCGGCCTTAAGGTCGTCACCTGAAAGCGCCTGAAAACTGTATCCCGCGTCACGCACCTGTTTGCGTTCCTTGCGCAGATTTTTGCGTTTGCGCGAATTAAGCATGCCAAGGAAATCATCAAAGCTGGCGTAATCGCGATTATACCAGTGATACTGGATACCGGTTCGGGGCAGGAACCCGGCATCTTCCATCACCCGGCTTTCATCACCGCTGCAAAATGTTACATGCAGGCTGGCAATGCCAAGCCGTTCGGGCAGGGCTGAGAGACCGCTGATCAGAAGTTTGCGAATGCGATCCGGTGCCGGGTGGTCGGCCCAAACCAAAAGGCGCGGGCCGGGAACAGGGGAAAACGGCACGGCTGCCTGCAATTTCGGATAATATCGTCCGCCCGCGCGCTCATACGCTTCGGCCCAGCTCCAGTCGAAAACATATTCACCGTATGAATGCGATTTGACATAAAGCGGCACAATACCGGCAACCGTATCGTCGTCATCGGTCACCACCAGATGAAAGGGCTGCCAGCCGGTATCGGCATTGGCCGAGCCGCTGTCTTCCATCGCAGAAAGAAAGGCAAAGCTGACAAACGGGTTCGAATTGCCTGCGCATCTGTCCCAGTCGGTTTGGCCAATTTTATGGATATCGGTAACGGTTCTTATCTCGGCAGGCAAGATGGGGTCCCCTGTATTCAATCCTTGGTCGCCGTCCGGACCTGCATTCTATACGCAATAGCCGGTATATGCGTTCAGAAGATAGGCGCATTGCGTGTTTGCGCAAGGGAAAGCCTTTGACGGACGCTGCCTTAGGCCCTATTTCATTGGGCCAAGGGCGCGTAACGTTACGGCCCTACGGCTCGGGAAATGCCCGTGTCGCCCTCGCGAAGAAAAGGATGGTGCGCCGTGAACAGCAAGCTTTCGTTGGAGAAGGACAAGATCAAGATCGTCCTGCTCGAAGGTATCCATGAAAACGCTGTAAAGATGTTCAAAGAGGCCGGCTACTCTAATGTCGACCACTACCCTGCTGCTCTGGATGCGGATGAACTGAAATCCGTCGTCTCCGAAGCGCATTTTCTGGGCATCCGTTCCCGCACCAAACTGACCGAAGAGGTCATCGACGCCGCGACCAAGCTGACCTCTATCGGCTGTTTCTGCATCGGCACCAATCAGGTCGACCTGAAAGCCGCTGCGATGCGCGCTATTCCGGTCTTTAATGCACCATATTCCAACACCCGTTCGGTCGCTGAACTGGTTCTGGGCCAGATCATCATGCTGATGCGCGGTATCCCGCAGCGTGACAAGGCGGCCCATGCCGGTGGCTGGCTTAAAAATGCCAAGGGTTCCTACGAGGCTCGCGGCAAGACCCTGGGTATCATCGGTTACGGCCATATCGGGTCGCAGCTGTCGGTTCTGGCTGAATCGCTTGGCATGAATGTCATTTATTATGACGTGATCAACAAGCTTGCCATGGGCAATGCCACCTCGTGCAGCTCGATGGATGAACTGTTGGGGCGATCAGATGTTGTCTCGCTGCATGTTCCGGCCAACGAGCAGACCAAAAACATGATCACTGCGGTCGAAATCGCCAAGATGAAACCGGGCGCGCATCTGATCAATGCGGCACGCGGCAATGTCATCGTTATTGATGATCTGGCGGCTGCCCTTGAACGCGGTCATCTGGCCGGTGCAGCACTGGATGTTTTCCCGGTCGAGCCTGCGGGCAAGGATGAAGTGTTCGAAAGCCCGCTTCGCGGTATGCCGAACGTGATCCTGACCCCGCATATCGGCGGCTCCACCCAGGAAGCACAGGAAAATATCGGTGTTGAAGTCGCGGACAAACTGATCACCTATTCCGATAACGGATCGAC
>CAMPHD010000221.1 GCA_946885765.1 uncultured Thalassospira sp. | reverse complement strand
CGGTGGTTCCGATCTGGTGGTGCCCGGCATTCATCCATTTGACCGGCTTGGCCCCTATCCAAGATCACCGGCGGGCAAGGCCGGCTTTCACATGGGCGATACATCCTGTCCGATTTCGGCAACCACCTGGCAATCGGCTTATGCCAGTGCGCAAACCGCCATTGCCGCCACCCGCCGTGTCCGCGATGAAAATGCCCAATCGGCCTATGCCCTGTGCCGCCCGCCCGGCCATCATGCCAGCCGCGATATCGCCGGTGGTTTCTGTTACCTGAACAACAGTGCCATCGCCGCACAGGAACTGCGCGCCAAATACGACCGGGTTGCGATCCTTGATGTCGATCTGCATCATGGCAACGGCACGCAGCATATTTTCTATGCCCGTGATGATGTCATGACGCTGTCGATCCATGCCGATCCACGCGATTTCTATCCGTTTTTCTGGGGCTATGCCGAAGAACGCGGACAGGGTGCAGGGCTTGGTTTCAACCACAATTATCCCCTGCCTCTTGGCAGCGGCGATGATGCGTTTCTAGCCGCCCTTGATCGCGCGCTTGCCATGATTGATCATTTCAACGCCGATGCGGTTGTCATTGCACTGGGTCTGGATGCATCATCGGATGATCCGTTTGGCGGACTTGCCGTGACACCCGGCGGATTTGCCAAAATCGGTGAAAAAATTGGCAGCCTCAAACTGCCAACCGTGCTAGTGCAGGAAGGCGGTTATGTCAGTAACACACTGGCTGAAAACCTTTTTCAGTTTATCAACGCCTTTCACGCCACCACCGCTGGGAGCCCCGAATGAAAACATCCGATATCCTGATCATTGGCGGCGGTATTGCCGGCATGTCCGCAGCCTATTTTCTGGCCAAACGCGGCAGGTCCGTCACGGTTCTCGAACGCGAAGATCAACCCGGCTATCACAGCACCGGCCGGTCAGCAGCACTCTACAGCGAAACCTATGGCCCGAAAATCATCCGCAAAATGTCGACGGCCAGCCGGGAATTTTTTCTGAATCCGCCCGAAGGTTTCACCGAAAATCCGATCCTGACCCCGCGCGGTGTGATCCTGACCGCCGCCCACGGCAACGAAGGCGCAATTGACGAACTGCTGACCGAAGGCCGCGCAAATGGCGCGAATGTTATCGCCCTGACATCCGATGACATCAAAAAACTGATCCCGATCCTCAATACCGATCTGATCGCGTGCGGCGCCCTTGAAACCGATGCCATGGATATTGATGTTCATGCGCTGCATTGGGGCTTTATCCGCCATTTCAAAAAGCTTGGCGGTGATCTGGTCGTCAATGCCGATGTCAGTGCAATCACAAAGGCCACAACCGGTTGGCAGGTCACGGCGGGCGGCGAAACCTATGAGGCGCAAACCATCGTCAACGCATCAGGTGCCTGGGCCGATGAAATTGCAAAACTGGCGGGCGTTACCCCGTTGGGCATCACCCCCAAACGTCGCACGGCCGTGATGGTTGATTTGCCAACCGATGTCAACGCACATGGCTGGCACATGGTATCAGACGTCGGTGAAGGCCTGTATTTCAAGGAAGATGCCGGGCGCCTTCTGGTATCACCGTCTGATGCGACACCGACGGTTCCCCATGATGTCCAGCCCGAAGAACTTGATATCGCCATCACGATTGATCGCCTGATGACGGCAACCACGCTTAAGGTCAATCGCCCCGGCGAAGCATGGGCTGGTTTACGCAGCTTCTTTGCCGATGGCGATCCGGTATCGGCGTTCGATCCGAATACGGATGGCTTCTACTGGCTTGCCGGTCAGGGCGGCTATGGCATTCAAACCGCACCCGCCATGGGTGAATACGCCGCCAGCCTGATTTGCGGCGATGGCGTTCCGGACCGGATGGTGAAACTTGGCGTGACCGAAGATGCCCTTGCAGCCACCCGCCCCGGCCTTGCCCGCACCCCATAAGAAAGAACACGGAAATCGTTCCATGACCCGTTTTGATCGTAATGAACTGCGACGTGCCGTTGCCAATCGCCGGGATCGTGCGATTGATGATCTGTGCGCACTGGTTCGCCATGACAGCCTTCTGGGCAATGAAACATCGGCCCAGAACTGGGTGGCTGATCGTTTTGCCGATATGGGGCTTATGGTTGAACGGGTTGCGATCAATATTGACGAATTGCGCAATTTACCGGGCTTTTCCCCGCCGGTTACGACGGAATATAACGGGCGGGAAAATATCGTCGGCATTCATGAACCGGCAAAGCAAACCGGACGCAGCCTGATTTTAAACGGCCATATCGATGTCGTACCGACCGGGCCGGTGGCGCAATGGCGGCGCGGGCCGTTTGATCCCTATGTCGAACGCGACTGGCTTTATGGTCGCGGGGCTGGCGATATGAAGGCCGGGATCATTGCCTATTGCCATGCTCTTGCCGCCCTTCATGATCTGGGCCTTGAGCCCGCCGCCCCGGTGATCCTGCAATCGGTTGTCGAAGAAGAATGCACCGGTAACGGGGCGCTGGCCTGCCTGCATGCCGGGTATCGCGCCGATTGCGCAATCATTCCCGAACCGTTCAATCAGACGCTGATGACCGCCCAGCTTGGCGTGATGTGGTTCCAGCTTCACGTCACCGGAAGCCCGGCGCATGTTCTTGATACCTCGGCCGGAAGCAACGCGATCGAGGCGGCCTTTGGCTTTTTCGAAACCCTGAAAGAAGTCGAAGACATCTGGAACCACTCCACCCACCGTCATGCGGCCTATGGTGCGCATGTCCATCCGGTGAATTTCAATCTGGGCAAGATCGAAGGTGGTGAATGGGCATCGACCGTACCGCCGGTTTGTTCGACCGATATCCGTGTCGGGTTCTATCCCGGCATGGAATTATCAAAGGTCCGTGAAACCATCGAAGAAGTTGCAAAAAGTGCGATGGAAAATCACCCGGCCTGCAAGGGTGCAAAATTCGACATCACCTATCGCGGTTTTCAGGCCGAGGGATGCGTGATGGACGAAAGCCATCCGATGATGACCATGATCGGCGACATCCATCACGAAGTCACCGGCAATGCGATCAAAAACTATGCCTCCACCGCGACAACGGATGCTCGTTTCTTCCAGATTTACGGCAATATCCCGGCCACCTGCTATGGCCCGAAAGCCGAACGAATTCATGGCATTGACGAACGGGTTTCGATTTCCAGCATGATGGAAGTCACCGAGGTCCTTGCCCTGTACATTGCCGACTGGTGCGGCGTTACCAAACATGATAATCACGCCGCATAATCATACCAAAACCCGATCATATCTTGATATCAGGAGACTTTGATGACCGTTCAGCGTTTTCACACCGGCCCGCGCATGAGCCAGGCCGTTGTCCATGGCGACACCATCTATCTTGCCGGTCAGGTTGGCGAACCGGGCAGCGACGTTACCAACCAGACCAAGGAATGCCTTGCCAAGGTTGATGCGCTTCTGGCCGAATGCGGTGCGTCAAAGGAAAACATCCTGTCGACCACCATCTGGCTGGCCGATATGGCGGACTTCGCCAAAATGAACGAAATCTGGGACGCTTGGGTCCCGCAGGGTCACACCCCGGCACGCGCATGCGGCGAAGCCAAACTTGCCACCCCGGACTATCTGGTTGAATTCATCGTGGTTGCGGCAAAACCGTAATCCAGTCACTTCCGCCTCGAATACAAAACGCCCGGCCAATTTCGCCGGGCGTTTTTTGTATGAGGACCATGAATTCTACCGATCCCGCTCATCGCGGGTCACGATCAATGACTTGGCTTCCAGCGTGCGATGCACCGGGCATTTATTGGCAATCGCAATCAGCTTTTCCCGGACTTCCTCGGTAAAATCACCATGCAGGGTAATGATCCGTTCAAACCGGTCGATCTTGCCGCCCTTCTGTTCGAATTCCGCCCCGCATTCCATGCAATCCGTCGCATGGATTTTCTCATGCCGGACTTCCACCCGGATACCATCAACCGGGATCTGTTTCTGATCGGCATACATCCGCATGGTCATCACCGTGCAGGACCCAAGGGCTGCCGCCAGAAAATCATAAGGTGACGGCCCGCTGTCAAACCCGCCAACATCTTCGGGCTCATCGGCCAGCATTCTGTGATGCCCGGCCAGAACCATCGCCTGAAACTTGCCAAGCCCGGTTTCACGCACAACCACCGCCCCGTCCGGTACGTCGTCATTGGCGGGTTCTTCGTCGGTGATATACCGCCGCGCCCATGCACTGATCACTTCTGCGGCATAGGTCGCATCATCGGGATCGCGCAACAGATGGTCAGCACTATCAAGCGACACAAAACTTTTCGGGTGCTTGGCGGCATCAAAAATCCGCGCGGCATTTTCGATGCCGACTGTCTGATCCATCGGCGCATGCAGCACCAGCAACGCCTTGTGCAATTTGCCGACCGATTTCTCGATATTGTGGGCACGCAGATCATCAATGAAATGCTTCTTGATCACAAAGGGCCGCCCGCTAAGCGATACCTCTGCCTGCCCGTTCCGTTCGATATCTTCAAGGTAACCGGCAAAATTATGGGTCACATGCTCGACATCGGCGGGGGCGCCAATCGTTGCAACCGCGGTTGCCTCGGGTACACTATCGGCAACGGCCAAAACCGCCGCCCCGCCCAAAGAATGCCCGATCAGCAAACGGGGGGCGGCAAATTCATGCCGCAGGAAATCGGCCGCGCGCTTCAGGTCATCCAGATTGGATGTGAAATTGGTCGATGGAAAATCACCGCCCGATCCGCCAAGCCCGGTAAAATCGAACCGCAAAACCCCAATCCCCTGCATGGTCAGCGATTGCGCGATCTTGCGCGCCGCTGTCAGGTCCTTGGTACAGGTAAAACAATGCGCAAACAGCGCATAAGCCCGAACCGGCCCCGCCGGTAAATCCAACCGTGCTGAAAGCCGCGCACCAAGTGCACCTTCAAAGCTAAGCTTAATTGGCCTTACAGCCATGTCGGACCTCCGCCGCCGGTGTTTGGCGAATTCGTTATTTGTTTACACACGTTCTGCGTTAGCATGCGGTCTTCGCCACCACGAAACCAAGGGTAATACAGTATGACAATACTGGAAACCAAAAGAACGCTTGTCCGTCACGCCACCCATGATGACGCCCCCTTTATCCTGCAACTGCTGAACGAATCGGGCTGGATACGCTTTATCGGGGATCGCAACATTCATGATCTTGATGCCGCACGTGACTATATCGATGAACGGCTTCTCAGCAGTTATCTGAAAAATGGTTTCGGCTCTTATATTGTGATCGAAAAGGCAACCCATACCCCAATCGGACTTTGTGGTTTCGTTAAACGCGATACGCTTGATGCGCCCGATATAGGCTATGCCATTACCGAAAGCCGTCAGGGCATGGGCTATGCGTTTGAAGTCAGCAACGCTCTGATCGACTATGGTTACGACACCCTCGGGTTTGATCGGATCTTTGGCTATACCCTGCCGGACAATACCGTATCGCTAAAACTTCTGACCAAACTTGGCCTGACCTATGAACGGGATCAGGACGTCAATAACAGCGGCGAAATCTGCAAGCTGTTTGTAAAGGTCGCCTGAATGCAAAAACCCGCATCACCGGATGCGGGTTTGATCGTTTCAGGGATGACTATCAGCATCCTGCGCGACGAATACCGATCTTGCGTCCGACCCCGCTTGGCACCGGCAAATCGCGATGCGCATCACGGATCAGATCAAGCGTCTTTTGAACATCATCGGGAAATGCCGCCGACCGCCGTGTTTCCATATCGATATGCATCGTGATGATTTCATTGGTCGCCGAAAGCCACCCCTCAGTCCCATTG
>CAMPHD010000220.1 GCA_946885765.1 uncultured Thalassospira sp. | reverse complement strand
CCTGTGCCTTGTGCAATTTTTCATAGGTTTTGGCGATCAGCTCGAACTTCTCAAGAACCTGCTCGGTCAGTTCCTCTTCCATTTTGGAAAGAGAAACGTTGACCTGCTCGTTCTCGTCATCGTCCTCGTCGTCATCACCCTCGCGCGCTTCGCCTTCGGAAGATTCGTCAGACTCTTCGTCCTCGTCATCTTCCTCCTTGTCGTCGTCAGGAGCACCGGTCGGTGCAGGCGTTTCGGTTTCGGCTTCTTCTTCGTCCTCGTCGGCATCGCTTTCGACATGCTCAGCTTCGAAGTCGTCGCCTTCGGTCTCCTCGGCCTCTTCGCCTTCTTCAGCGGCGATTTCGGCATCCGGACCACCGCCATAGGTGGTTTCCAGATCAATCACGTCACGAAGCAGAAGATTGCCGGCCTGAAGCTGATCATGCCAGTTGACGATCGCACGAATGGTCAGCGGGGATTCGCAAATCCCGCCAATCATCATGTCACGGCCAGCCTCAATACGCTTGGCAATGGCGATTTCGCCCTCGCGCGACAGCAGCTCGACGCTGCCCATTTCACGCAGATACATACGTACCGGGTCATCGGTACGGCCAACATCATCTTCGGAGATATTGCCGCTCGGATCCGAGTCTTTCTCGTCATCGTCGTCCGAGTCGTCACCATCCTCGCCATCGATAACATTGATGCCCATCTCGTTGAGATTGCTCATCACGTCTTCGATCTGCTCGGATGAAAAATGCTCCGACGGCAAGGCAGCATTCAATTCATCGACCGAGATGTGGCCCTTCTCCTTGCCCTTGGCAATGAGCTTCTTGATGGCCGCCTTATATGTATCGAGAAGAGGTCCGTCTGCGGTTTCAGAAGAGTTCTTTTTCTCTTCAGCGTTCGAAGTCTTAGACGACATCTATTCCCCGTTTCCCGCTGGGTACAGTTCGTACCGTTGTTGTCCCACGCACTGTTTTCATCAGCGCAAATCACAAATAGCCCGAACGCCGATCCCGCATACGAACGCATGCATCGATCAGTCGTCGAGCTTAAACACTTTTTCCCGGCGTCGGGCCAGATCGTCGCGTCTGTGCGAAAATCTTTCCCATTCTTCATCGCTGATATCTGCTGCCAACTGTCGGACGGCGTATTTTGCCTCTTCGTCCTCCAGGGAGCTTACAGCCATAGAAAAAACCTGTTCCCAACCCGCACGAGCCCTTTCGAGCGGCGTTTCGGGCCTGGCGAAAGCGGCGTGCGCCAAAATATCCGCACCAACCACCCGCAATACTGTCTCTGACAGCCCGTCGCGCTCCAAATGGGCCTTGATTGCATCGGAATCAAGTCCGGGATCACCGTCAAGGAGCTTTAAGACGGCACGGCGAAGATTGTCAAGTTCGGAGTCAGCACAAGTGTAGATTCCGAGCCGCTCGCCGACATCATCATGCAGATGCGGATGATTAATCAGTGTTACCAGCAAAATACAGTCCTGTACCACACGACGTTTTTGCATGGGAGGACGCGACATCCCCGGAACAGCTTTACCCGCCGGTTCCCAGAAATAGTCTTTTTTTCCGCCTTTGCCACCCCGGGCAAATTTTTTATTCTGATAACCGCCAGATCCACCCGATCCTGAACGCTGTCCGCCACTCTTGGTGCGATCACCTCTGAAAAGCTGCCAGACACGATCACGGAACATCGTTTGATATTGCGATCTGACGGCATCATCCCCGATTGCGGAAATACGTTTCTGAATATCGGATTCAAGTGCTGCCCGGCGTTCCGGCGTATCGATTGGCCGTCCAGCCACATCCAGACGCCACACCAGTTCCACCAGTGGCACAGCCGTATCGAGTATCTTGCGGAAATTGGCAAAACCGTTTGCCCCGGCCATCAGACTATCGGGGTCCTCGCCCTCTGGCAGGATTGAAAACAGCAATGATTTCCCCGGACGCAGGATCGGCAGGGCACGTTCCGCAGCACGCACCGCGGCACGCTTACCCGCGGCATCACCATCAAGGCACAGGATCGGCTCGTTGGTCATTTTCCAAAGCTCGCCGATCTGTTCTTCGGTCACCGCCGTCCCCAACGGCGCCACCGCCCCGCGAAATCCGGCACGATGAAGGGCGATCACATCCATGTAACCTTCGGTCACAATGATCGGCGCATCCTGCTGACTGGCTTCGCGGGCCTGTGGCAAACCATAAAGAAGCTGGCCCTTGTGAAACAGTGGTGTATCAGGGCTATTCAAATATTTCGGCTTGGTGTCACCCATGACACGCCCGCCAAAGGCGACGACCCGTCCGCGACGGTCCAGAATGGGAAACATCACGCGCCCGCGGAACCGGTCATAGGTCTGGCGCCCCTGATCTTCTGGCTCAATCAAAAGACCCGCCTCAATCATCAGGGGCTCGTCAAATTCTTCGCGCTTGAGGGCTGCCTTCAACGCCCCGCGGTTATCCGGCGCAAAGCCCAGTCGAAAATCCGCAATCGTTTTATCGTCAAGGCCACGACGGCGAAAATATTCAAGCCCTTCGCGGCCTTCGGGCATATGCAGCACGCGTTCGTAAAATACACAGGCTGCTTCCATCACTTCGTAAAGAGTCTTGGCCTTTTTCTCACGTTCCTGGGCTTCGCGGGATGGCTTGGGCACATCCATGCCGACCTGATTTGCCAGCACTTCGACCGCTTCGACAAAGGTCAGGCCGCGGGTATTCATCACAAAGCTGATCACGTCGCCATGCGCGCCACAGCCAAAGCAGTGATAAAAGCCCTTTTGTTCATTGACCGTGAAAGACGGGGATTTTTCGGAATGGAACGGACACAGGCCGGAATATTCCCGGCCGCGTTTAATCAGCTTCACCGACGTACCGACAATATCCGCCAGTCCGACGCGCGCCCGCAGATCGTCAAGAAACGACTGGGGAAAGCTCATGATTGTCCCGATCCCGTGATCACGTTGATACCAAGCCCCGTTTTACCCTTTTATTGATCCAATGTCTGGAATCCGGGCTTAGGGACGACGAAAGCCGGACGATTTTACACGCCCGGCTTCCATAAAAAATAGCTATTCTCGAAATCAGCCGAGAAGTTTTTTCGCAACACCGCCGGCTTTGCCGAAATCCATGCAGCTGGCGTATTTTTCGCGCAGTGCTGCCATCGTCCGGCCCATATCCTTGAGGCAGGTCGCGCCAAGGTCGGCAACCACACCTTTGACAGCCGCCTCGATTTCATCATCGGACATCTGTTTTGGCAGGAAACGTTCAATCACACCGATCTCGGCGGCTTCCTGGGCCGCAAGTTCGGGGCGATTGCCCTTGGTGTACATTTCGATGCTTTCGCGACGCTGTTTGACCATCGCCTGAAGCAGGGTCAGTATTTCCTCGTCGGAAATACCATCAGTATTCCCCTCGCCGCGTGCCGCAATATCGCGTTCCTTGAGTGCAGCCAGGATCAGGCGCACGGTGGTCACGGATACGGCATCCTTCGCGAGGACGGCCTTTTTCAAAGCGTCTGTAAGCTGCGATCGCAGCATGGCTTATCTCTGATTCTGTGGAAGAAAGGAGCGAACATACCGCAAAAGCGCCATGTACGCAAAGAAAACCTCATCAGCTAAGATGTTGATTTTAAAAGAAAAATAAAAGTTTGGATGTATCCTTGACAGGGCGCCACGACTCCCGTAGACATCCGCCAATTTGCCTGCCGGGATGAGGTTTTTACCCGCTTTCAGCATATTGCACCGACGTCTTTTGGCGTTCCGGTAGATGCGGCTGGGGATACCTTGTCATGTCCGCATGCCCGATATGCAGGGGAATTGGGCCGTTTTTCTCGGCCTGCTCGTAATTATTATATATAAAGACTCCGTGTCTCACCGTGGAAAGATCGAAAGGACATTCGCCAATGTCAGCGCCCACGCACACCCCGCCTCCTGGTGCTTCTGCCGTTCTGGTACTTGCCGATGGTTCTGTTTTCTGGGGACGAGGCGCCGGTGCCCGAGGAGAGGTGGTTGGTGAAGTCTGCTTCAACACCTCGATCACGGGCTATCAGGAAATCATGACCGACCCGTCCTATGCCGGGCAGATGATCACTTTTACTTTCCCCCATATCGGCAATGTCGGCACCAATGACGAGGATATCGAAAACACCACCCCCGTCGCCCTTGGCTGCATCCTGCGCCAGGACATTACCGAGCCATCCAACTACCGTTCACAGGGGCATTTCAATGACTGGCTGGCGAAGCATGGCAGGATCGGTATTGCCGGTGTTGATACCCGCCGCCTGACCAAACGCATCCGTAACGAAGGCGCACCAAACGGTGTGATCTGCCACAACCCGGATGGCAAGTTCGATATCAATGCCCTGATCGCCAAGGCCAATGAATGGCCGGGCCTTGAAGGCATGGACCTTGCCAAGGACAATAGCTGCACAGAAGGCTATGACTGGGATCAGACCCTTTGGACCCGCGAAGGCGGTTACGGCGAACTGGGCAATGCAAAACACCATGTCGTTGCCATTGATTACGGTGTGAAGCGCAACATTCTGCGCAACCTTGCCGCCCTTGAATGCAAGGTATCGGTTGTTCCGGCAACCACACCCGCCGAAGAAATCCTTGCGATGAACCCGGATGGGGTTTTCCTGTCGAACGGCCCCGGCGATCCGGCGGCAACCGGCGAATACGCGGTTCCGACCATCAAAAAACTGATCGACAGCGGCAAACCGGTTTTCGGCATCTGCCTTGGCCATCAGATGATGGCACTTGCCCTTGGTGCAAAAACCCAAAAGATGGATGTCGGCCATCGCGGTGCAAACCATCCGGTTAAGGACACCACGACCGGTGTTGTGGAAATCACCAGCCAGAACCACGGTTTTGTCGTCGACAAGGACAGCCTGCCTGACAATGTCGAAGCAACGCACTTCTCGCTGTTTGACGGATCACTTGCCGGGCTTCGCCTGAAAGACAAACCGGTGTTTGCGGTTCAGTACCACCCCGAAGCATCCCCGGGACCGCACGATAGCCATTACCTGTTCAAACGTTTCGTTGGTCTGATCGAAGACGCGAAAGCCTGATAGCGCGACGACATCAGCGACAAGCGATTAACGGACTTAATTTCGGGCGGTGCAGCAATCGCGCCCGCCACGCCAAAAGCGGAAAAAGACATGCCGAAACGTACAGATATCAAATCCATCCTTATCATCGGTGCCGGCCCGATTGTGATCGGTCAGGCCTGCGAATTTGACTATTCCGGTGCACAGGCCTGCAAGGCCCTGAAGGAAGAAGGCTATCGCGTCATTCTGGTCAACTCGAACCCGGCAACGATCATGACCGATCCGAATCTGGCCGATGCGACCTATATCGAACCGATCACGCCTGAAATGGTCGCCAAGATCATCGAAAAAGAGCGTCCGGATGCGTTGCTGCCGACCATGGGCGGTCAGACAGCACTGAATACCGCACTGGCTCTTTACGACGATGGCACGCTTGATAAATACAATGTCGAGATGATCGGTGCGAAAAAGCACGTGATCGAAAAAGCCGAAGACCGTCAGCTTTTCCGCGAAGCCATGGACAAGATCGGTCTTGAAAGCGCGCGTTCGGCAATGGTGCGTACCTTTGAAGAAGCGGTTGTGGCCCTTGAAACTACCGGTCTTCCGGCCATCATCCGGCCAAGCTTCACGCTTGGCGGTGAAGGCGGCGGCATTGCCTATAACCGCGAAGAATTTGAACAGATCGTGCGTAATGGTCTGGCGATTTCACCGACCCATACGGTTCTGGTCGAAGAATCCATTCTTGGCTGGAAAGAATACGAGATGGAAGTCGTCCGCGATCATGCGGATAACTGCATCA
>CAMPHD010000219.1 GCA_946885765.1 uncultured Thalassospira sp. | reverse complement strand
TTCGAGGCGATTGGCAAACCGCTTCCCAAACGCACGACCATCGTCGTGACCCGCGATAAAGACTGGTCATTTGATCATGAAAATGTCCGGGTCTGTCATGATATCGAAAGCGCCATTGCACTTGCCGACCAGATAGCGGCCAAGGACAATGTTAACGAGGTCATCATTGCAGGTGGCGCACAGATTTATAAGCTCGCCATGCCCTATACCACGCGATACGAGATGACCGAAGTCCATGACAATATTGAAGGCGATGCGTTTCTTGATCCCCTGCCTGCCGACAAATGGCAGGAAACCGCGCGTGCCACCATCAGCAATCCCGATGGGCCGGATTACAGCTTTGTCACGTTGAACCGCATCCGGGTGACAAGCTGATCGGATAAGAATCCTCAATCAAACAAAACAATTCCTGTTTTCGCATTTCAATTCTAAAGTTTTTCATCGGCAGGGCATCAAACCGCCTGTCCGATAAAACCAAGAATGAAATGAGGACAGGTAAACATGTTTGAAGAATTTAAGAAGTTTGCCCTGCGCGGCAATGTTGTCGATCTGGCGATCGGCGTGATCATCGGGGCGGCTTTCGGGCGGATCGTCACATCCCTTGTCGGCGACGTCATCATGCCGGTGATCGGTTATATCTTTGGCGGTCTCGATTTTTCCAACTATTTCATTGCCCTGTCGGACGCGGTGACGGCAACAAACTACACCGATGCCAAGGCACAGGGTGCCGTGATCGGCTACGGTTCTTTCATCACCATTGCGCTTAATTTCGCGATCATTGCCTGGGTGTTGTTCCTCGTCGTCAAGGCGATCAACAAGGCCAAGAAAAAAGAAGACGAAAAAGCCGGTGAAACCCCGCCGCCCGCAACGCCCGAGGATGTCGCCCTTCTGCGTGAAATCCGCGACCTGCTGGCGACCCGCAGGGAACAATAACCGTTATTGGACGGCACACATATCAGCAAAGCGTTCAATATTGGCTGGTTCCGAACTTTGCCAGTTGATATTGAATGCTTCCCCTCTTACTTTTAATAATGTTTTAGAACAGTCGTTCCATTTACTGGAACCAGGAAGGATTGCCGATGGCCCGCCCGCGCGCATTTGACGAAGAAAGCGTTCTTGATAACGCCATGAACATCTTCTGGAGCAAGGGTTTCGAGGCAACCTCGGTACAGGACCTTGTCGAGGAAACCGGCCTTAACCGTGCTTCGATGTATTCAAGCTTTGGCGATAAAAAGGCCTTGTTCCTGCGCGTTCTTGACCATTACAGCCAGAAGATCAGTACGGTTCGCTTTGCCAAACTGCGCGAAATCGGCGATGGCCGCCAGGCGATTGTCACGACCTTCCGCGATGCCAGTCGTCAGGGTTGTGGTGAAGGCCGCCACAAGGGCTGTCTGATCGTCAATTCCGGCATGGAACTGGCCCCGCACGATCCCGAAACTGCCGCGATTGCGCAGGCGGCATTCAGCCGGGTCGAGGATATGTTTGCCCGTGCGCTTCATCGCGGCATGGAACAAGGCACCATTCTCAGGGACAAAAACATCCGTTCGCTGTCGCGGTTTCTGGCAGGCTCCATTCAGGGCGTGCATCTGATGGCGCGTCGGGGTGCGGATAAAGATACCTTGGACGATTACGTCGATACGATTCTTTCTACTCTCGACTGACGGACCACTTTCACGGCGATCACAGTTAGGTGATGCCGGCTTTTGCCGGTTGCCATTTCAGAATGACCGTTCCACATTAATTCTCATTCCGTCAGATAACAATCACGAGGAACGAAATGTCCGCGATTACGCCCCTGATCCCCCGCCAGAAAGTCCCATCCCTGTCGGTACCGCTTGTCGGTGACGGTACATGGTCGCTTGCCGATCAGATGCCGGAAAACTTCACCATGGTCGTGTTCTATCGTGGTCTGCATTGTCCGATCTGCGGCAAATACCTCAAAGACCTTGATAACAAGCTGGCCGATTTCGCCAAGCGCGGTGTCAATGTGATTGTCCTGTCATCGGATACACAGGATCGTGCCGAAACGGCGAAGAAAAAATGGGCACTTGAAAACTTTGACCTTGGCTATGGCCTTGATCTTGAAAAGGCCCGTGAATGGGGCCTGTATATCTCGTCAAGCAACGGCGTGACCTCGTCCGGGTTCGAAGAACCGGCCCTGTTTTCCGAACCGGGTCTGTTCCTTGTCCGGCCCGATGGCACGCTTTACTTCGGCACGGTGCAAACCATGCCGTTCGCCCGCCCAGCCTTTGCCGAAATTCTGGGTGCACTTGATTTCGTCATTGCCAAAAACTATCCGGCACGCGGCGAAATTGTTGATCATATAAGCGTCTGATCGCGCGACCGTAATATTCCAAAAACAGAGCGGGCCAGTTTCATCTTAAAAACCGGCCCGTTTTTAATTCGGTTGTTTCCGCAAGCTGCTGCTATCAGTTTATTCCTGCATATCCTCGTCATCCTTGTGTCGCCGCAGGCGCAACACAATGCATGCCGCCACCAGCGTCAGGGCCGCCATGCCAAACCATGTGATGGCATACATCAGATGGTTGTTGGGGAAACTGATCCTTGTCAGGCCGCCAACCGGCAGCTTGCCGGGATTGTTACTGCCATCAGCATCAATGAAATATGGTGCAACATCATCCGGGTTAAGGCCGCGCTTGGCCGCCATGGCGCGCACATCACGGGAATACCAGCGGTCTTCGCCCGGCACGTTGTCCCGGATAAAAGTACCGCCCGGCTCATCCATCCGCAAAAGGCCGGTAACCCGCGTATCGCCCGAAACCGTGCCCTCGGCCCGGCTATCGGGTTCGCGCCGGTCGGTCGGAACAAAACCGCGATTGATCATGATGGTGGTGCCATCAACCCGTTCAACCGGGGTCATCACCCAGTATCCCGCCCCATAATCGGTGGCGGCATAAACGTGGCTTTCCAGATCATTGCGGTAATGGCCCAGCAACGTGACCTTGCGATATTCGTCGCGTTCACGGGTGACATTTTCCCAATCGGCCCGGTCCGGTGCGGTTAACGGATCGCCATGAACGCGGGCATCAACCCGTTCTATCAGATCAAGCTTCCACGCCCGGCGTTCGACCTGCCAGATACCAAGGGCCGCAAAGCCCGAAAACAGGATTGCAGCCAGAACGCAAACCACGATGCGGGTTCTGGTCGACGGTCCCGTACCAGTGGACAATTGGGTATCAGCCATTGCGTTGGACACCTTCAAACATCAGCAAAACGAAAAAGGGCGCGATACCGGTGAAAGTATCGCGCCCCCTATGACATTAGCCAAGCCTAGCCGAAGCTTCGGATCATTTCATGATCCATCTGCGGCATCATGTTGGTATTGAGGTGATACATCACCCACAGCGAACCGGCGATGGCAATCGCCACGATCACAAGGGTAAAGATCAGCGCCAGCATGTTCCAGCCACCTTCGGACTTGGTGTTCATGTGCAGGAAGTAAATCATATGGACGACAATCTGCACGACACCAAGGCCCATGATCCAGGCCGCGGTCGCAATCTTGCTGTCAAGAACCCCGTCCATCACCAGCCAGAACGGAATGGCAGTCAGGATCACCGACAGGATGAAACCGATCAGATAGCTGTTGAAAGTGCCGTGGCTGGCACCGTCACCATGATCGTGACCGTGATGGTCATCATGTGCATGAGAATGCGTGCTCATCCCAGAACTCCCAGCAGGTAAACAACGGAAAAGACGCCGATCCAGATCACGTCAAGGAAGTGCCAGAACAGTGACAGGCACATCAGGCGACGCTTGTTTTCCGGAACCAGTCCTCGCTTGCCAACCTGAACCATCAGGGTGACCAGCCAGATGATGCCAAACGTCACGTGCAGGCCGTGGGTTGCAACCAGCGTATAGAACGACGACAGGAAACCACTGCGCATTGGGGTGGCACCAATATGCCACAGGTGATGGAACTCATAAAGTTCCAGCCCGACGAAGGCGATACCGAACAGGCCGGTAATCGCCAGCCAAACCTGGGTTCCCTTGATGCTGCCCTTCTCCATCGCCAGCATGGCAAAGCCATAGGTGATCGAGGAAAACAGCAGCATCGATGTGTTGATCGCAACCAGTTCCAGATCGAACAGATCCACCGGTGCCGGCCCGGCCGCATAATTGCGGCCAAGCACGCCATGGGTTGCAAACAGGATCGCAAAGATGAGGCAGTCGCTCATCAGATAGAGCCAGAAGCCAAGCATCGTCCCCTGCTGGGGATGATGCTCTTCCTTCAGGTAAAAGACCGGCGCTTCGGTCTGAGAGGCAGTTGTATTCGCCATTGTCATTCCCTTACGCCTGCTGCTTTGCCAAAAGGGCGGTACGTTCGTCTTCGGTGGCAACAACTTCGCTGGCCGGGATGTGGTAATCACGGTTGTAGTTGAAGGTGTGCGCAATCGCGGTACCGATCAGGGCGATGAAGCTGACAGCGACAAGCCACCAGATATGCCAGATCAGCGCGAAACCAAGGACAAGCGACATCGCGGCAAGGATCGCACCGGCACCGGTGTTTTTCGGCATGTGAATGTCGAGGAAACCGGAAGTCGGACGGATATAGCCGCGTTTCTTCATATCAGCCCAGGCATCAAGATCGTGAACGACCGGGGTGAAGGCAAAGTTGTAAGCCGGGGGGGGCGACGAGGTCGACCATTCCAGCGTACGTGCATCCCACGGATCACCCGTTTCATCACGCAGTTCTTCGCGCTTGATGAAGGACACGACCAGCGACATCAGGAACGATGCAATACCGATGGCAATCAGAACCGCACCAAAGGCGGCAATGATGAACCAGATTTGCAACGAGCCATCATCGAAATGGTTCATGCGGCGGGTAACGCCCATCAGGCCGAGAACATAAAGCGGCATGAAGGCGAAATAGAACCCGACCAGCCAGAACCAGAAGGACATTTTGCCCCAGAACGGATCAAGCTTGTAACCGAACGCTTTCGGGAACCAGTAAACGATACCGGCAAACATCCCGAACACCACACCGCCGATAATGACGTTGTGGAAATGCGCAATCAGGAACAGGCTGTTGTGCAGCACGAAGTCAGCAGGCGGAACCGCCAGCATCACACCGGTCATGCCACCGATCACGAAGGTCAGCATAAAGCCCATCGTCCACAGCATCGGGACGTCAAAGCTGATGCGGCCCTTATACATGGTGAACAGCCAGTTGAAGATCTTGGCGCCCGTCGGGATCGAGATGATCATCGTCGTGATGCCAAAGAAGGCGTTCACACTGGCACCCGACCCCATGGTGAAGAAGTGGTGCAGCCAGACCAGATAGGACAGGATGGTAATAACGATCGTCGCGTAAACCATCGAGCTGTAACCGAACAGGCGTTTGCGGCAGAAGGTCGAAACCACTTCCGAAAACACGCCAAATGCCGGCAGGATCAGGATGTAAACTTCCGGGTGACCCCATATCCAGATCAGGTTCACATACATCATGGCGTTGCCGCCAAGATCATTGGTGAAGAAGTTCATATCAAGATAACGGTCAAGCGACAGCAGAACCAGAACCGCGGTCAGAACCGGGAAGGCAGCAACAATCAGGATGTTGGTGCAAAGCGAGGTCCAGGTGAAGACCGGCATTTTCATCATCGACATGCCCGGTGCGCGCATCTTGACGATGGTCACAATCAGGTTCACGCCCGACAGCAATGTGCCGACACCCGCAATCTGCAAGGCCCAGATATAATAATCGACCCCGACCCCCGGACTGTAAACAATGTCCGAAAGCGGCGGATAAGCCAGCCAGACGGTATAGGCAAACTCGCCGACAAACAGCGATATCAACACCGTAAACTCACCGGCCGTCGAAA
>CAMPHD010000218.1 GCA_946885765.1 uncultured Thalassospira sp. | reverse complement strand
CAGATGGGCGATCTCTGGTTTATCCAGCCCGCCGGTTCGGATCGTTTAGAGGGCTTATCGGTCGGCGGGTAAACCGCCTGCCGGTTATTTATCGCAATCGGATGTTCCGCGACCGTCGGGGACGGGGATGGGCGAAACAGAGGGGGACCGGATATGACTTTCCGGCAACAGGCGCGTTTCTGGCTGATTTTCATTGTCGGTTTTTTCCTTCTGATCTGGCTGTTTTCCGGCATTCTGCTGCCGTTCGTCGCCGGGATGGCGATTGCCTATTTCCTTGATCCGCTGGCCGACCGGCTGGAGGCGCGGGGGATCAACCGGACGATTGCCACGACGATCATCACGGTTCTGTTTTTCCTGATTTTCATTTTCGTGTTGCTGCTGATCGTGCCGATGATCGGCAACCAGCTTGCAGGCTTCCTTGAAAGGTTGCCGGGCTATATCGATACGCTGCGCAATACCATCCTGCCCCATATCCAGCATATCGTTGACCGGGTTGCCCCGGAAACGCTGCAAAACATATCGGATTCGGCCAAGGGCCAGACGGCCAACGCCATCAAATGGGTTGGCAACCTTTTGACTAATGTGTTGTCAGGCGGGTTGGCGTTGCTGAACTTTCTGAGCTTGCTGTTCATTACCCCGGTTGTGTCGTTTTACCTTTTGCGCGACTGGGACAGGATCGTTGCCAAGGTCGATGGCTATCTGCCGCGTCGTTCGGCAAAGGATATCCGTCAGTGCGCGCGTGAAATCGATGAAACGCTGGCAGGCTTTGTCCGCGGGCAATCAACGGTCTGCATGCTGCTTGGCCTTTTCTATGCGATTGGGCTAAGCCTTGTCGGGCTGGAATTCGGCTTTGTCATCGGGTTGATGACCGGGCTTGTATCCTTTGTGCCTTATGTCGGGATGCTTGCCGGTTTTGCCGTCGGCATGGGGGTTGCGCTTGCGCAATTCGGGGTCGGCATCGATCTGGCGCTGGTGGCTCTTGTGTTCGGGGCCGGGCAGTTGATGGAAGGCAATTTCCTGACGCCGAAGCTTGTCGGCGACAAGGTTGGCCTGCATGCGGTCTGGGTGATGTTTGCCCTGTTGGCCGGTGGCGCGGTTTTCGGATTGCTGGGCGTGATGCTGGCGGTGCCGGTGGCCGCCGTGATCGGTGTGCTTGTCCGCTATGGCCTAAGGCAGTATCTGAGTAGCCGGTTATATGATCACGGACCGGATAACCCGGCCTATGATCCCTTAAAAGACGCCGAGAATTGAGATTGCCGTGACCCGTTTGACCAAAAAGACGGCAGCCAATGCAAGTACAGTGGTGCGAGACGTCGATACCCCCCCGCAGCAATTGCCACTGGCGCTGGAACTGCGTCCGGCATTGGGACGGGCCGATTTCATGGTTGCCGATTGCAACCGCGAAGCCGTTTCATGGATCGATCACTGGCCGGAATGGCCGGTTCCCGCCCTTTGCCTTTATGGTCCGCGCGGATCGGGCAAAAGCCACCTTGCCGAAGTCTGGCGGGCACGGTCGGCCGCGTTAAGCGTTTCGGGGCATGACCTTGTCGGGGCGAACCCGGACGTACTTCTGGGCGATGCCACCGGGCTTGTCATCGAGGATGCCGATCTTGGCCTCGACGAGACGGTGTGTTTCCATCTTTACAATATGCTCAAGGAACGCGGCGGGCATTTGCTGATGATCGCACAACAGCCCCCGGCGCGCTGGAAAGTCGATTTGCCGGATTTGAAATCGCGGCTGGGTGCGGCACTGGTCTGCGAGATTTCCCCGCCCGATGATGACCTTATCGTCGGGCTGCTGATCAAGCTGTTTGCCGACCGGCAGATGGCACCAAGCCCGCAGATCATTGCCTTTATCCTGCCGCGGATCGAACGCAGCTTTGTCGCGTTGACCGAACTGGTGGCGGCCATTGACCGGCAGGCATTGGCCGAAAAAAGGGCGGTGACATTGCCGCTGGTGCGGGCCGTGATGGATGGTCAATAAATCCCGATCCCGCGCAGACGCATTTTCGATAGGCGATGCAAACCGTTAGGCGTTATATTCGCCCGATTGCAAATTACCGGATAGTGCATGTGACGACGCGCAAGACCAAGGTTAAACCATCCGTTAAATCCAACATTGAAACCCTTGTCAGCGGGGGACATGTTCTGGGCTGGCGCGAATGGATCGGATTTCCGGATTTCGACGTACCATTGATGAAGGCCAAGATCGATACCGGGGCGCGGACATCGTCGCTGCATGCATTGAATCCGCGTATTATTGATCGCGATAATCAAAAGTTCGTAAAATTCATCTTGCCGCATTACCGCGGTGACGGGCATGGTCGTATCGAGTGCATGGCACCGCTGGTTGAAACGCGCGAGATTCGCAGTTCAAATGGCGAGGCCGAAGAACGCTATGTCATTTCGACCCATATTGCCGTCGGGCATCATAAAATCCGGGTCGAGATTTCATTGGCAAACCGTTCATTGATGGGCTTTCCCATGTTGTTGGGGCGGACCGCGATGAAGGCAGGAAGATTTTTGGTTCAACCGTCGAAATCTTATCTGGCGGGGAAACCGGAACAGGTTTATACGGCGCTGAAATCAGACACTGTTTCGGAACAATAATCCGGCGCTGTCGTTGAACCTTCGACACAAACCGATCCATATTTCGTAACCGCTCGACCACGGGAGTCCATTGCATGAAAATCGCAATGCTTGCGCGCAATCCTAATCTGTACTCTCACAAACGGCTGGTCGAGGCGGCCGAAAGTCGCGGGCACGAGATTGATGTCATCAACACCTTGCGCGTGACGATGAACATCACGTCGCTGAAGCCGGAAATCTATTATGGTGGCGCAAAGTTGACCGGGTATGACGCGATCATTCCGCGTATCGGTGTTTCGGTGACGTTTTTCGGACTGGCGGTGTTGCGCCAGTTTGAAATGATGGGGGTTTACCCGCTTAACGAATCGGTGGCGATTGGCCGGTCGCGTGACAAACTGCGCTCCTTGCAGATCCTGTCGCGGCGCGGTGTTGGCCTGCCGGTGACGGCCTTTGCCCATGATCCGAAAAAAACCGACGAGGTTCTTTCCATCGTTGGCGGCGCTCCCGTGGTGATCAAGTTGCTTGAGGGCACGCAGGGCATTGGTGTGGTTCTTGGCGAGACCGAAAAATCGGCCAAGTCGGTGATCGAGGCGTTCCGCGGTGCCAATGTCGATATCATGGTGCAGGAATTCATCAAGGAAGCGGGCAATACCGATATCCGTTGCTTTGTGATTGGCGAAAAAGTCATTGCCAGCATGGAACGCACGGGGGCCGAGGGCGATTTCCGCTCTAATATTCATCGCGGTGGATCGGCGCGTGCCGTGCGTATTACTCCGCAGGAACGCGCAACAGCAGTTGAAGCCGCCAAGGCGATGGGGCTAAATGTCTGTGGTGTCGATATTCTTCGCTCCAACCATGGTCCGGTGGTGATGGAAGTCAATTCATCACCCGGTCTGGAAGGCATCGAAGGCGCAACCGGCAAGGACATTGCCGGTATGATTATCGATTTCATGGAAAAGGATTACCGCCCCGGCAAGGTGCGGACCAAAGGCAAGGGATAAACTGTGAACGAGATCGGGAAAAAAGTATCCAAAGCCAAATCGGCAAAGGTAGCCAGAACCCCGGACTTCGAGATTGGCGGCAAAAAAGTCCCCGCCGGGACCCGCCAGATCGTTGATATTCCGATCTCGCTTTTATCCAATCACACGCCGGTCAATCTGACGGTCAATGTGGTGCATGGCAAACGGCCCGGTCCGGTCCTGTTCGTCAGTGGTGCCGTGCATGGCGATGAAATCGTCGGGGTGGAGGTCATCCGCCGCGTTCTTAAATCGCCCGCCCTTCGCGGCATGCATGGCACGTTGCTGGCGGTGCCGGTCGTCAATGCGTTCGGCTTTTTGAACCATACACGATATCTGCCTGACCGCCGTGATCTTAACCGGTGTTTCCCCGGTCATTCGGCGGGATCGCTTGCCGCACAGCTTGCCCATCTTTTCCTGACCGAGATTGTCGAGAAATCCGATTTCGGCATCGATCTTCATTCGGCAGCCGTGAACCGCGTCAACCTGCCGCAGATCAGGGTCAATGAAGATGACGAGGATATCATGTCCTATGCCGAGGCCTTCGGCGCGCCGATCATTCTCATCAGTCCGCTGCGCGAAGGATCGTTGCGTCAGGCCGGCAAGGAGGCCGAGGTGCCGATCCTGCTGTATGAGGCGGGCGAGGGGCTCCGGTTTGATGAAATGTCGATCCGGGCCGGGGTTTCGGGGGTTTTGCGCGTGATGCGCAAGCTTGGCATGACATCGGGCAGATCAATCCGCGATCCGAAAGTCCCGCCGTTCAAATCATCCAGCAGTCACTGGCTGCGCGCACCGGTTGGCGGCATCCTGCGAACCTTCAAGCTTGCCGGTGATTTTGTGAACGAGGGCGATGTGGTGGCCGCCGTTTCCGATCCGTTTGGCCTTCGCGATGCCGAGGTGGTGGCGAAACATGCCGGATTGATCATCGGGCGAACCAATCTGCCGATCGTTAATCAGGGCGATGCGCTTTTCCATGTGGCGGCGATCAAACGGTCGTCCGAATTGCAGGAACGCATGGATGCCATCGAAACCCATCTGCAATCCGATCCGTTGCTTGACGAGGATGAAATCATCTGATGCGGCAGGTTTTCAGTGCGTTTTACGCATGATAGCTGCCATATCGAACCCACTGGCGGATCACGCCCGGCAATGTTATAGCAAGGTTTATGGAACCAATTACAAATACAGAAGAACTGCGCGCGTTGTGCGAAAAGCTCCGGCAGTTCGAATATGTCACGGTCGATACCGAGTTCATGCGCGATTCGACCTATTGGCCGCAGCTTTGCCTTGTGCAGTTGGCCGGGCCGGAAGCATCCGATAATGGTGCGGCGGTTGATCCGCTGGCCGAGGGCATTGACCTTGCCCCGCTGTTTGACCTGATGCAGGACGAAAGCGTGATCAAGGTGTTTCACGCCGCCCGTCAGGATATCGAGATTTTTGTCCATCTGAGCGGCAAGGTCCCGCACCCGGTATTCGATACCCAGGTGGCGGCGATGGTGCTTGGTTATGGCGATCAGGTCGGCTACGAGACGCTGGTCAACAAGGTGGTGCGCAAGAATATCGATAAATCGATGCGCTTTACCGACTGGTCGCACCGCCCGCTTTCGACCAAACAGCTAAGCTATGCGCTGTCGGATGTGACGCATCTGCGCGTGATTTACGAGGCCTTCCACGAACGGCTCGAAGCCAATGGCCGTGCCTATTGGTTGGCCGAGGAAATGGAACGTCTGACCGATCCGTCGATTTATACGATTGATCCCAAGGAAGCATGGCTTCGGCTTAAAACCCGGTCCAACAGCCCGAAATTTCTGGCTGTGGCGCGCGCGCTTGGCGAATGGCGCGAGACCGAGGCACAACGCAAGAACCTGCCGCGTAACCGCGTTTTGCGCGATGACACGCTGCTTGATATTGCCGCCCGGCAGCCTCTGACCGACAAAGACCTTGATAAAACCCGTGGTGTTGGCCGCAATTTCGGCAGCAGCAAACCTGGTCTGGCCATCATCGATGCCATTCAGGCCGCCCTTGATAGCCCGCAGGAAGACTGGCCGCAGCCGAAACTCCGCCCGGACCTTCCTGCCGGGATCGGCCCGACGGTGGAGCTGCTCAAGGTGCTGCTAAAGCTCTGTTCCGAGGAAAAGGGCGTTGCCCAGCGCCTTGTGGCATCCAGCGATGATTTGCAGAATATCGCGGCTGATGACAATGCCGACGTGCCGGCGATGCATGGCTGGCGGCGGGAGCTGTTCGGGCAGTATGCCCTGCAACTCAAGCACGGAC
>CAMPHD010000217.1 GCA_946885765.1 uncultured Thalassospira sp. | reverse complement strand
CGGGATGGGGGGCAAGCCTAGTTCATCCCGTCTGGACCATCAAGCAGTCGGACACGTAATCGAGGTTAAAATCATGAAGGTTCTGGTCGTTGGCGGTGGCGGACGTGAACATGCATTGTGCTGGGCAATTGCCAAAAGCCCGCGGCTGACCAAACTTTGGTGCGCGCCGGGCAATGCCGGGATTGCCGATTCCGCGCAATGTGTTGCCATTTCCGATAGCGACATTGACGGCCTTGTGAAATTTGCCACCGACAATGCGGTTGATCTGGTTGTTGTCGGCCCCGAGGCCCCGCTGGTGGCTGGCCTTGTCGATGCACTCGACACCGTTGGCATCAAATCGTTTGGCTGTTCCAAGGCTGCCGCACAGCTTGAAGGCTCCAAGGGTTTCATGAAGGACATGGTGGCAAAATTTGGCGTCCCGTCCGCTGCCTATGGCCGTTTCACCACGCCTGACGATGCGCGGGCCTTTGTTGAAAAACACGGTGCGCCGATTGTCGTTAAGACAGACGGCCTTGCCGCGGGCAAGGGTGTGACGATTTGCCAGACAGTTGACGAAGCCCTTGCCGCAATTGACGAATGCATGGTCGGTGGCAAATTCGGCGATGCCGGTGCAGAACTGGTGATCGAGGAATTCATGACCGGCGAAGAAGCATCCTTCTTTGCCGTCTGCGATGGCGAAAACGTCATCCCGCTGATTGCGGCCCAAGATCACAAGGCTGTTGGCGAAGGCGATACCGGCCCGAATACCGGCGGTATGGGTGCCTATTCCCCGGCCCCGGTCTTTACCAAATCGGTTGAAGACAAGGTCATGGAACAGATCATTGTTCCGACCGTCAAGGGCATGGCCGCCGAAGGCCATCCGTTCAAGGGGGTTTTGTTTGCCGGTCTGATGATTGACGATGCGGGCAATCCGAAACTGATCGAATACAACATCCGTTTTGGCGACCCGGAATGCCAGGTTCTGATGACGCGTCTGAAATCGGATGTGCTGGATATTCTTGATGGGGCGGCAACCGGCAAACTCGATACCGTCAAACCCGAATGGCATGATGAAACCGCCATGGTCGTTGTCATGGCCGCCAAGGGGTATCCGGGCAGCTACGGAAAAGGCACCGAGATCAGAAACGTTGCCGATGCGGATGCGATGGACAAGGTCAAGGTCCTGCATGCGGGAACGAAAATGGATGGTGACAAACTGACCGCGACAGGTGGTCGCGTTCTTGGCGTTACCGCACGTGGTACGTCGGTGACCGAGGCGCAGAAACGCGCCTATGAAGCCGTTGACGCCATTAATTGGCCGGGTGGTTTTTGCCGCCGTGATATCGGCTGGCGCGCGATTGCCCGCGAACAGAAATAAGCCTTTGAATTGGAAAAGACCGGGTCAGGCAGCCCGGTCTTTTTTCATGCCTGTGTGATAACGCACCATACATGGCCCATCGGGGCCATGTTCGATGGTGGCGTCGACACCAAACACATCGCGCAGATTTTCCGATGTCAGAATGTCGGCGGGGCTGCCGATCCCCACCAGTTCCCCATCACGCATCATGGCAATCCGGTCGCAATACATCGCGGCATGGTTCAGATCGTGCAGGGCTGCGACCACGGTAACCGGCAATTCGCGCACCAGTTCCAGTAATCCAAGCTGATGGCGGATATCCAGATGGTTTGTCGGCTCGTCCAGTAACAGGAATTTCGGTTCCTGTGCCAGCGCGCGCGCAATATGAACCCGCTGCTTCTCGCCGCCCGAAAGTGTATGCCAGAACCGGTCAGCCAGATGGGTCATGTCGACATCACCAAGGGCGCGGTTAACAATCGCATCATCCCGTTCAGACCAGGGCGACAGCATGCTGAGATATGGTGTGCGCCCCAGTGCGACTGCCTCGCGTGCGGTCAGGCGGTCCGTTGTATCGGCCTGCTGTTCAACAAAGCCGATCTGCCGGGCCAGTTTGCGACGGCCATGCTTTTTCATGTCCAGCCCCGCCAGCGTCGCACCCCCCTGATCAGGTGGACGAATACCAGCCAAAACCGACATCAAACTGGTTTTGCCCGATCCATTCGGCCCGATCAGGCCCAGAAACTCGCCCGGCTCAACCCGGAGGGAGACATTTTTGATGATCTTGCGAAAACCGGCAGACCAAACGATATCGCACAGTTCCAGAGTCATCGCAAAATCCTTCCGTGACACAGGATCAGGGCAAAGGCCGGGGCCCCGACAAGGGCGGTAATCACACCGATTGGCAAAACCTGCCCGGGAACGATCACGCGTGAGATGACATCGGCACAGACCAGAAACAGTGCGCCGATCAACGCCGATAACGGCAATAGCAGCCCGTGGCGCGTTCCGACAAAAAAGCGCGCGGCATGCGGGATCACCAGACCGACAAAGCCGATGGAGCCGACAATACTGACCATCACAGCCGTCATCATCGCCGCCGCAGCAATCAGAACGGCATAAACGCGTCTGACCGGAACACCAAGCGATGCCGCGGATTCACGTCCAAACGTAAAGGCATCAAGTGCACGTGCATGCCAAAGACACACGAAAAGCCCGACAATAGCCACGGGCAAGGCCAACCACACATCGGGCCAGCGCACGCCGCTAAGATTGCCCAGAAGCCAGAACATGATGCCGCGCGCCTGTTCGGCACTGGCCGATTTGGTGACAATGAAAGATGTCAGGGCATTAAACATTTGCGACCCGGCAATACCGGCCAGAATGATTGCCCCCGTGCCGCGCCCGGCCTGTAACGCCAGAAGGGTCACAAAGGCGAATGCCGCCACCGCCCCGATAAATGCGCCAAGTGACAGGGACAGCATCCCTGCCCCAAGGCCAAGGATCACGATACTGACTGCACCGGTCGACGCCCCGGCAGAAATACCCAGCAGATAAGGATCGGCAAGACTGTTGCGCAAAAGCGCCTGCAGGACCGCGCCGGAAACGGCCAAAGCCGCCCCGCAACTTGCGGCAACGATGGCGCGGCTCAGCCGATAGTTCCAGACAATACCAGCATCAATAGCATCCACCGGATGACCGGCATCCCACAAATGATTGGCAATCGTATCGATCACCGTGCCAACAGGAATGGCTGTTTCGCCCACAGATGCGGCAACCGCCAGAACCGCCGCCAGCAACATCAGCGCGGCAAATGCCACGCTGATGCGTTTGATGAAAACAGGGCTGGAAATGACGTTACCGATCACTGGCCCTATCACTGGGTAGCCTCGAACGCCTCGATTGCATTGGCCAGCGTTTCAATGCCCTCGATTGTCCGCATGGTCGGGTTCATCGACTGGGCATCCATGACGACGATATTTCCGCTTTTGACGGCACTCATCTGGCTGGTTACCGGATCGGATTTCAGGAACTGCATTTTCAGTTCCCAGTCATCGGCCGGAAAACGGCGACGATCCATTTTGCCAATCGCAATGATATCGGGATTGGTTCGTGCGATGGTTTCCCACCCGACCGTCGGCCATTCATCGTCGCTGTCGATAACATTGTCGACACCAAGGATCGACATGACATAGGCCGGTGCGCCTTTCTGACCGGCAACAAACGGATCGACATCGATTTCGGCACTGGAGAACCAGAACAGGGCTGAAATTCCCTTGCCGTCGACAGCGGCGACTTTTTCACGTGCGGCTTTTTCACGGGCTTTAAAATCGGCAATCAGATCCGCCCCGCGTTCCTCGACATCGAAGATTTTCGAAAGGTCGTCTATCCCCTGATATATCTGATCCATCGAAAAAGCATCGATCCGGGTTCCGTCGCCGCCCGTGGTGTTGTCCTTGCCCATGCAATCGGCTGGTGCGGTATAGACCGGGATTGAAAGTTCGGCAAACTGGTCAATCGTCCCTACCTTGCCATTCGGACCGATATGCCATTGGAACTGGGTTGCGACCAGATCGGGTTTCTGGCCGACCACACTTTCAAAGCTGGGGTCATTGTCTGCCAGACGCGGAATGGTGGCGTTGACGTCACGAAACTGTTCCTGCACCGGCCCAATCCATACGGCCGTTCCAACCACCCTGTCGGCCAGCCCCAGAAGATAAAGCAGTTCGGTGCTGCTTTGACCAAGCGATACGACACGGTTCGGGGCCTGATCAAAGGTCAGAGTCCGGCCGCAATTTTCCAATGTAAGCGGATAATCGGTGGCTGATGCGTATTGCGCGAAAGAAGCCAGTCCTGCAGCAAACACCCCGACTGCAAGAACCTGTCTGTTCAGTTTAATCACTTTGCGTCCTTTCATGGATATACCGATCCGGAATTTCATTCCCGACCGCGCATATCAAACCAATAAATGTTATGTTATAACATAACATCAAAGTTACTATGGTCAAGAGACTGGCAAAGGTGCTGAAAAATGGCGGGAAATGTCAGAACCCGAAAGCAGGCAGAACGCATTGCAACCTGCGTGAGACGGTGACATGTACCGACATCCTCCGGGGCACCCCGCCCGGTCCGTCGTCGTCATGTCAGCAGGTCTCCTGGCTCGCGGGTCGCTGTGTTTTTCTGCCTTCCCGGGAAATATCCCAGTGGCTTTCAGAAGAAAAACACTCACCGCCTACAGTTGCGGGGGCAGCTTCGGTTAACCGCCCAGACGGACGGCTTCGAATTCCCTTTATCCTTGTCGGATACTGACATCAATCGGTGTCACATAGTCACAAAGACCCGTCAAGCGAATTGCAAACGGATCGCAATAATCAAGGGTCAGGATCTGGTTTCCTAATAGGCGTTCGCCGCCGCCGTACCATCCCCGCCCAAACGTCCAAGAATGGCCGAGACATCGCGCATGGGCGGTGCGCCAAACATGCGGGCATATTCACGACTGAACTGTGATGCGCTTTCATATCCGACTTCATAGGCCGCAGTCGCCGCATCCTTCATTTCCGTCAGCATCATCTGGCGCGCCATCGTCAGGCGAAGGCGTTTCTGATACTGAAGCGGGCTCATGGAGGTTACCTGCTTGAAATGATGATGGAAGGAAGACGGGCTCATATTCGCCTGTGCCGCCAGATCATCGATCCGAAGCGGGGCAGCAAAGTCATCTTTCATCTGGCGAATGATTTTGGAAATGCGTTGCATGTTGCTTCCGCCCATTCCGATTTGCGCAATCCGGGCCCCCTGAAGGCCGCGCAACAGGCGATAATGCACCTCGCGCAGAAGCATCGGTGCCATCACCGAAATATCGTCTTTCTGATCACACAGACCCAACAGGCGCATCACCGCATCCAGCAAGGTATCGCTGGCATCATCGACATGAAGCCCACAATCGCTTTCGGATGCGGACCCGATCTGAAGATTGATCTGGGTTACAAGATCACTTAGCATCTGACCATCAAGCTCAATCGACAGACTGCGATACGGAAGGGCGACACTGGCATTTGTCACACAGCCAACAATCGGCAGGTCGACCGACGCCACCAGATACTGACCGGGTGAATACCGGAACAGGTCATCGCCCAATGACACCTCCTTGGCACCTGACGCGATAATACAAAGACACGGCTTGTAGATTGTCGGGACTTTCATCGATGGCCCGGTCGCACGATACAGGTGCATTGCACTCACTGGCGTCTGGGCAACGCCTTCTCCTTCGCAGTATTTGTCAATCAGACCGGACATCTCGCTGAACACAGACATCGCCAAACTCCTTTGTTTCTCTAATATGAACTATACCGATCCGGACTGTACTGAAAAGCGGTTTTCGTACTGTTCGGAGAATCAGGCAATTGATCAAGAGTTCTGTGTATTCATCAAGCAGCGATTTGCAATCACAGTAAGCGCCATGACCCAAACAAGGAGGATGTCATGTCGCTTATGTCCAACAATGTTGAAAACAAGGTCGTCGTCATTACCGGTGCCAGCAGCGGGATTGGCGAAGCCACGGCAAAACTTCT
>CAMPHD010000216.1 GCA_946885765.1 uncultured Thalassospira sp. | reverse complement strand
ATACGCAATTGTCCGTGTGCCAGCGTGATCGAACTGCCAACAGCCATTTCTTCTTCGGGGGCGATTGACGGTTTGCTTGCCGGCGCCGTTTTTCCGGCTGGCGGGGCGGGTGGTTCGTTTTTGGCAATGGTGGATGGGGCAGGACTTGGGGCCGGTTTGGGTTCTTCGCGTTTGGCCATCTGGCGTTCCGGTCGCGTGCGCGGTTGCGGAAGCCCTTCGGCCCGTTTTTTCAGGCTTTCCAGAAGATCGCCCAGCGACCGTGCCTCTTCGGCCAGTTCGTTGACCGCGCGCGATGCCATTTTTGCCTCGGCCTCGGTTTCGGAGCGAAGCTGGCGTTTGTCATCAAGCAGGGCTGCCAAAGACTGACGTTCCTGCTGCAATTCCTGGGTGGCGGATGCCATTTCGCTGCGCCGTGAACGGATATCTTCGCGAAGGGTGCCGATTTCTTCAAGCTCGGCCCGCAGATCGCGCGCATGCTGTTCAACACCGGGCAGGGCGGCTTTCAGAAGGATTGCGGATCGCAACGTATCCTGCGGGCTGGATGGCAGGGCAATGACGGCTTCGGGCGGGGTAGTCGACAGCCGCTGAAGCGCCATCAGAATGCGGGCATATTGCCCGGCCTTGTCTTCAAGGCTGGTGGCGGCGCGCTTTTCACGGGTTTCAAGTTCGGCAAGCTGGTCTTCAAGCTCGGTCAGCTTTGTCTCAAGGCGCTGGGCGCGTCTGGCAACCGAAATGGCTTCGGATTGCAGGGCCTGTTCCTCGGTCCAGAGCTCGCGCGATTTGCGTGACAGGAATTCTTCCTGTTTCTGCTGTTCGGACAACTGGCTTTCAAGTTTATCAAGCTGGCTGTCGACCTTGCGCAGAGACTGGGCAAAAGAGGGCGCTGCCCCGCCCGCAATCATGGCTGCAATCACAGCCAGCGCAGGCAGGGCGGTTTGGGAGCGCAAATTAGCTCGCAAGAAGCGCATCATTCCCTTTCAAACCCTTGACCAACGGTTTGCCGGTCATTTCCTTTGGCTGCGGCAGGCCGAGAAGCAAAAGCAAAGTCGGCGCCACGTCTGCAAGGCGGCCATTTTCCAGTGTGACACCTTCCGGCCCGTTCACCAGAATGGTCGGCACCGGATTAAGCGTATGTGCCGTGTGCGGTTCACCGGTTTCCGGATCGACCATCATCTCACAATTCCCGTGATCGGCGGTAACGAACATCACACCCCCCACCGTTTTAACCGCATCAACAACTTGCCCAAGGCAGGTATCAACCGCTTCGGCGGCCTTCATCGCGGCCGAAAGAATGCCGCTATGGCCGACCATGTCGGGATTGGCAAAGTTCAGAATGATCGCGTCATAGGTTTCTGCCCTGATCGCAGTCACCAGCTTTTCGGTTACTTCCGGGGCCGACATTTCCGGTTGCAGGTCATAGGTCGCGACCTTGGGCGATGGCACCAGAATGCGGTCTTCGCCTTCGAAAACCTGTTCTTCGCCGCCGTTAAAGAAGAACGACACATGCGGATATTTTTCGGTCTCCGCGATGCGCAGTTGCTTCATTCCGGCCTTCGAAACGACTTCGCCAAAGATATTTGGCAAAACCTGCGGCGGATAGATCGCATCCATATATTTCGCATGGTCGGACGAATATTCGACCATCCCGGCCTGCACGGCGAATTTGATCGGGGTGCCACGGTCAAAGCCGTCAAAGTCCGGTGCGCAAATGGCGGCCAGAATTTCACGCGCGCGGTCGGCGCGGAAATTGGTCATCAAAAGTCCGTCGCCATCTTTCATGCCGTCATAATCGCCAATTACGGTCGGCAGAACGAATTCATCCGTGGTATCGGCATCATAGGCCGCCCTGATCGCGGCTTCGGCACTTTCGGCGGTGCGGCCATCGGCGTAATTCTTGCCCTGCACCATCGTGAAATAGGCTTGGGAAACGCGTTCCCAGCGATTATCACGGTCCATCGCGTAATACCGCCCGGTGACGGTGGCGATTTCAACATTGGCATCGCCAATCAGGGCGCGGAATTTCTCAAGGAATTTGGCGGCACTTTTGGGAGCGGTATCGCGGCCATCCAGATAGACATGGATTTTTACCGTTACACCTGAGCTGGCGATGATTTTGGCAAGGGCTGCCATATGCGCCTGATGGGAATGCACGCCCCCTTCAGACAAAAGCCCCGCGATATGGCAAACACCGCCGCTTTCCTTCAGCTTGGCGATGACCTTTTTGACCGTGTCGGTATCGGCGATCGAACCGGTTTTGACCGCGTCGTCAATTTTCGGCAATTCCTGCATCACAACCCGGCCGGCACCCAGATTCATATGGCCGACTTCGGAATTGCCCATCTGCCCTTCGGGCAGGCCGACGTCAAGACCGCACGCTTTCAGAAAGCCGGTCGGATTATTGGCATAAAGTGCATCCCAAACGGGGGTATTGGCCAATGCAACCGCATTGTCCCTGCTTTCCTCGCGATAACCCCAGCCATCCAGAATGCACAGCACCACTGGACGCGGGCGCTTTACGGTATTTGATACAGTCACAATCATAACCCCACGAAATAAGGTAAAAGGCTGAATTACCGGTAAAGATGGTTATTTTTCGGTAATTTTGCCATCAGTACAAAGACGCCGGGCGCGGTGGGTCCGCCTTTGGGCGCTGCCAATCAAAGCAATTTCACCGCGCAATCTATCATGAATGAAGGCATTGAACAGCCTTACCGCTGGGTATTTTTTGTGCAGGTGCAAAGTCGCTTTTTGACAAGGATCATGGCCTGCCTGTAATCTCGGACGTGACGGTGATACCTCGAATAACCGCGATGGGAGAGCCCGCTTTGATCCCGCGATCAGATCGGCGCCGAAGGAGCAATAGCCCCGAAAACTCTCAGGCACATGAACCGTTGCGGATTGAGGCTCTGGAGAGAGAAAGCGGTACGGGGGCAAAGCCCTGCACCATATTTCCACCGAAGGATGAAGCCATGTTGTCAAGAACGGTTGTTTTTGATCGCAAGGCGCACAATCTCAGGTCAAGGGACAGAGGGGGCAAGACACCGGTTCTATAACGTCGTGCGGCATTGATCCCGCATGACAAAGAGCCGTGGGAGGCCCTTTTGACCGAAGAAAACAAACAACGTCCGCAAGACGTTAACCTTTCCGTTGTCGATCTTTATACCATCGGTATCGGCCCATCGAGCTCGCATACGGTCGGGCCGATGCGCGCGGGATATCGTTTTTGTCTGGAACTCGAAGCCCGGAACCTTTTGGAAAAAATCGGTTCGGTAATTGTCGATCTTTACGGATCGCTTGCTCTGACCGGCAAGGGCCACGCCACCGATACCGCGGTGATCATGGGGCTTTCGGGGGAACGACCGCGTTCGGTTGATCCCGACCGGATCGCACCGACGATGGATGCGATTGACAGGGATGGCGAATTACAGCTTTACGGTCGCCACCCGGTTGCCTTTAACCGTGAGACCAATCTTGTGTTTCACATGACCGAAAGCCTGCCCGAACATCCCAACGGCATGCGGATCACCGCCTTTGACCGTGACGGTGTTGTTTTGCACAAACAGGAATATTTCTCGGTCGGGGGTGGGTTTATCGTATCGGGCGATGATCGCGGGGCGGAATATTCCGGCGATAACATCACGTTGCCCTATCCTTTTTCCTCGGCCGATGAATTGATGGCGATCTGCAAAAAGGAAAAGCTGTCGATTGCCGAAGTCATGGTCGAAAACGAAAAAAGCTGGCGTGAACCCGTCGAGACCGAGGAATTCGTTGATCGCGTGCATCGCGCGATGATGGATTGCATCGAACGGGGCTGCAAGTCGGATGGCATCCTGCCCGGCGGACTGAATGTCAAACGCCGTGCGCGCAAGCTTTACCTTGAATTGACCGAACGGCCCGAAGCCGGGCTTAAGGATCCGTTGACCGTGATCGACTGGGTTAATCTTTATGCCCTTGCGGTCAACGAAGAAAATGCTGCCGGTTCGCGCGTTGTCACCGCCCCGACCAACGGGGCGGCGGGCGTTATTCCCGCCGTGCTGCGCTATTACGAACGGTTCGGGGCCAATGTGACGCAGGGCAAAATACGCGAATTCCTTCTGACGGCGGCGGCTATTGGTTCGATCTATAAAAAACGCGCCTCGATCTCGGCTGCCGAAGTCGGTTGTCAGGGTGAGGTTGGTGTTGCCTGTTCAATGGCGGCAGGTGCGCTTTGTGCGGTCATGGGCGGCACGCCAGAACAGGTTGAAAACGCCGCCGAGATTGGCATGGAACATAACCTTGGCCTGACCTGTGATCCGATTGGTGGTCTGGTGCAGGTGCCCTGCATCGAACGCAACACCATGGGGGCGGTCAAGGCGATCAATGCGGCCCGTCTGGCGATGCGCGGTGATGGTCAGCATACCGTGTCACTCGACAAGGTGATCGAAACCATGCGCCAGACCGGCATTGATATGCAAAGCAAATACAAGGAAACCAGCCAGGGCGGGCTGGCGGTCAATGTCAACGTGGTTGAATGTTGATCCGCCTGTCGAAATGATCCTCAAACACCCCTGAAGCCATTGTTTCGGGGGTGTTTTTCGTCTGGCCTGATTCTTGCCACCTTGGGTCTGTATTCTGATATGCTCAAGTAATTGATAACGGGGCAAAGACCCCGAACAGGTTGGGCAAAGCATGAAAAAGAAACTGTTCCGCATCTATATTGCGGTCAGTCTGGATGGCTATATCGCGCGCGCCAATGGCGCTGTTGACTGGCTGGATCAATTCGATCCGGCCGAGTTCGACTTCGATGGCTTTCTGGGCACTGTAGGAACATTGATCATCGGGCGAAAAACCTTTGATCAGGTGATGGAGTTTGGCGATTGGCCCTATGAAGATCGCCGCACGATTGTCCTGACATCGCGCGATTTACCCGATAACCGTCCGGCCAATACCGAGGCCTATGGCGGCAGTCTTGTCGAACTGGCAAGGCAGCTTCGCGATGACAGGTCCGATACCGGCGATATCTGGATCGTCGGCGGGGCCAGCGTTGTGACCCAGTTCCTGTTTGGCGGGCTTGTCGATCAGCTTGAAATGTTCATAATCCCGGAAATTCTGGGTGATGGCATCCGTCTGTTTGGCCGGGATGCAGCAGGCACAACACCGAAACTGATTGCTTCGCAAAGCTACAAATCCGGTGTTGTGCGCATGCAGTATGATTTGCGCTGAGGCTGGTTACTTCAGCGTTTCAAGTTGCTCGGCAATCTTTGATGCAAGTTCACGAAGGGCGTTTACAGCACTGCTTTGCCAGTCGCTGTCGAGCACCATCTGCATCTTTTCCTGATAGCTGTCGGTTACTGTAACCGGTTCGCCTTTGTTCAGTTCAGTACCCTTCAACGTCACTTCGGACTTGTTATGCACTGTGACTTGCCAGAAACCGGGTTCGAACCATGACCAGAACTTGATCAGGTCCGCATCCACGGCATCCGCACTATCATATTCCGCATCGCCGGGTTCAAGAACACGGTATCCGGCCTGTTTGAAGCGGTTCGAAATAGCCTTGTTGACGGCATCGGCAACGGTTTTGCCTTCGGGCAACAAAACATCCCCCATCGCCATTCCGTAACCGTTGCGTTTGCGGGCATAGACGCGCGACGTAAAGGTGACATCATCACAACTTATCCAAGAGTGGGGGAACCAATGCTTTGGGATGCAGTCGGGGATTATTCCCGGTGATAGGGATGGTTGGTCTGGATGGTATGGGCGCGGAAAAGCTGTTCGGCAATCAAGGCACGCACCAGCATATGGGGCCATGTTGCCTTGCCAAGTGACCACAGCGTATTGGCGCGCGATTTGAGGGCGTCCCCGTGCCCGTCGGCCCCGCCAATGGCAAAGGCGATATTTCCGGCATATTGATCGATCCAGCCTTCAAGTT
>CAMPHD010000215.1 GCA_946885765.1 uncultured Thalassospira sp. | reverse complement strand
TTGTAAAACCTGTGAGAACAAGGTACCGGGAATTAACCCTGGCGCGCCTTGAAACGCGGGTTCTTTTTATTGATCACGTATACGCGGCCACGGCGGCGCACGATACGGCAGCCTTTTTCCCGCAGCTTCGCGGATTTCAATGAGTTCCGGATCTTCATAATAGTAAACCTTAGAAACTTGGCCCCTTCGAGGAAGCCGGAAAATAGAAGTACACCCTGCCCCTGTCAACACCTAAAACAGGTTGCAGCGACAGAATTCGGGACAAAGTCCATTCATTCGTCGCCAGCAGCAGACATCAAACCGGTCAATCACCTGATCGTTGCGTAGAACCGATAAAATGCCAGCGTCCCGTTTTCAAGCATTTTTACGCGATTCATCCACATTTCCATCTCCGGCACCAGATATGTCAGGACATCCGGGTCAAGGCCGCTGTTCTGGATATCGGCCAGCATCGCCATCCATGATGCCTTGATTTGACTGACATGCACGTCGGTTTCATCTTTGGCAATGCGGATATCGAATTTCAGCTTGCCCAGCGCTGCCTTGTAATGGTCAGCCGTCCATGGATACGGTTTAAAGTCCTCGTACTTTGCCCAGTTTGCCACTTCATCTTCGTGACCCTCGGACGTCAGAACATAATCCGTTAGCAGTATCTGGCCGTGATCGCGCAGCGTTTCGGCAATCGACACCAGCAGAACATCCTTGTTTTCAATATGAAACAGGTCGCCAAACGAATAGACCACATTGAAATAGGCTTTGCGCAATTCCGGATTGGCCGGGTCAAATGCCTGTACCGGGACCTTTTTCTGGACACCGGTCTGAACGGATCGCTCCATACCAAGCAACGCCAGTTCCCCGTCCCTTTCATAGGCCGTAACCCAGACGCCAAGCTTGTCGGCCAGCACACGCGCAACCCCGCCAAGCTTCGCCCCGATTTCAAGGCAACTCAGAGTCTCGTCAAGCGCAAGCGGCTTTGCCAGTTCCAGAGCATATTCATGACCACCGGGAATCATGATCCCGCGATCAAACAATTTGGCATAAAGCTTGATCCGCTCGGGTGGCCAACGGCCAATTTCCTCGTCGAGATCAAGTTCGCCCAGTTCCGGTTCAACCGGTCGGGCAAGGAACAGACGCATCCTTTGCAGCCACGCCCGATAATCGTCGATCTCTTTTTGCAAAAGATAATATTCGACCGGATTGTCATAGCCCTGCCAGCGGGCGCGAAGCTTTGTCGCAAGACTTAGCCTGTGGCCATCCGGCATCACGAATTCCGGCATATCGCCCCCGTAACCGCCTTCGCGGTCAAGGACATCGCCGTCATGGTCGGCATTGCGTTGCCAGAATTTAAGTTTCAAGGCAGATACTCGCTAAGCGGTTCGCTGGTAGACGGATCAATTCTTGCAAAATATGGCAAATACGCAAAAGTGACAACGTGTTAAGATTTCGGCCATATGATCCCTGCGTTAAGACGAATATAAATTGAACATGATTTACCAGCCCGGCTTCGGGATAATATTTATGTGCAGGATGCCTTTTCACGAATGAGCCAGGATCACCTCGGGATCTATTATCGCCTGTTGAAAATTGCGCCGGGTGCCAGCGCAAAGGAAATCAAGCTTGCCTATCGCAAACTGGCATTTGAATTTCATCCTGATCGCAATACAGATATCGATGCCGAAGAAAAATTCAAGGACATCACCGAAGCCTATGAAATCCTGACCGGCATACGCAAGGCTCCCCCAAATGCGCCTCGCAACGGAAAAAGCAGCACAGGCGACACAGCAGGCAAACAGCAAAACGGCCCCTATGGTCCGCAGGCCGCCGGGGCAAAGAATGCCCGTTCGCAGCACACCCGTCAGGGCTTTGCCGGTACTGGTCGCAAGGCCGAAACCAGCCGTGAAAGCGAAGAAGACAGGTTTGCACGCGCCAACGAGGCCTATCGCCAGCAGCAGGAACGCAACGCGGCGCGTAAATCAAACATCCATCCGGGGGCCAAACGCCATGCGAAAAACCGCACGAACCCGGATCAGGCCGGATTTGTACGCTGTGCCGTCACCGAAGTCGTATCCGCCCAACCCCGTCAGGTGGAATTCACCGTCGTGCGCGGTTTCTTGAATTCGCTGAGAATCGAAAAAATTACCGCCAATCTAGCCCCAAAGGGGGCAAAGCGCATGGCGCTGAAAGCCAGTTTCAAAACATGGCTGCGGGGTTTCTGGGGTTGGCGCAGCTTTATTCCAGCATGGCGCGCGATCATTGGTAATATGCGGGGTGGAGTTCTCCCCCCGGAAGGCAATGCAAAACTTCTGTTCACACAGGCCACCGCGTTCGAACGCAGCGGCAATAAACCGCTAGCGCGTGCCGTTCTTTCGCAGGCCACTGATTTCATCGGCACCAACCGGTCGGTGCTGGCCGAACAGATCCGCGCCAATCTGCGGCGTCTGGATGACGGAAAACCCCTGCGGCGGGTACGCAGCGAGTGGAAACAGGCCGGGATGCTCGATGCCCTTTTGCATCTAAGCCCGCTATTTGTTGCCATTTTCTGTCTGCTGGTGGCGTTTGGACCGGGACAGGGCTTTGTCAGTCACGACATTCCAAAACTTGTGTCCGAAAAGACCAGCGAACTGACGCGCAAAGTCGAAAAAATCATAGGCGAGGAACGCGATCCCTATTACATCGACCGTGATCTTCTGAACATGCGCGAAGGTCCCGGTGTCGAATATCCGGTCATGCGGCGTCTGGCACGGTTTGAAACCGTCTATGTCGACGGACCAAGCGAGGATTTCTGGATCGAAATTGAAACGGCCCTTGGCGAGACCGGGTTTGTCAATCTGGATGCGCTGGTGCCCGGTAGCGGCGCAAAAGCCCGCGATGAGTGGTGCGCCACAAACAGTTGCGACTGACCGCAGATACGATCAGTCGCAACAGATAACCATTTAAAGGCTGGAACTCTCAGTTCTTGGCCGGAATAGCTTTCAGCGCCGCCAGAAGATAATCCCAGAAACGCAGGACACTTGGCACATGGACGCATTCGTCCGGGCTATGTGCGCGTTTAATGGTCGGACCGAACGACACCATATCCCAATGCGGATATTTCGCGCCAAGGACACCACATTCCAGACCGGCATGAATGACCCGGATTTCCGGGTCCTTGCCAAACATGTCGCGATGGACCGCTTTCATCATATTGACGACTTCACTGTCCGCATTCGGCTTCCAGCCGGGATAGGCATCGCCCCACTTCACCGTCGCACCGATATTTTCAAACACCGATGTTGCGGCTTCGCGAATGGCATCACGGGCCGAATTGATCGAACTGCGCGCCGAAAGGGTTACATCCGCCTTGCCATCCGCCAGTTTGACAATCGCCAGATTGATCGATGTTTCAACAACACCTTCAACACTGGTGCTCATGGCATGAACGCCGTTGGGTGCGCCAACGACCGCGTTGTTGAAACGCTTGGAATCTGCCGCACTCATCGCGGTTTCCGGCAATGACACGTCTTTGGCTGCAATGGCGAATTTCGGCTCGATCGCGCCGATCTCGTCCTTGACCGCCCCCGCAAAAGCCGCCAATGCCCCATCAAACGCCGTTGCCTTGTCGGATGGCAGAATAACAGTGGCAAAGGATTCACGTGGGATCGCATTGCGTGCGGTACCGGCATTGGTGGAAACGATCCGCGCCCCGAAATCACGAATGGCAGTGCGCAGGAAACGCGCCATCAGCTTGTTGGCATTGCCAAGACCAAGGATGATATCGATACCCGAATGACCGCCCTTAAGCCCGGTCAGCGCGATTTCACGCGCAACCTGCCCGTTCCCGACGGCTTCGGGGGTGTAGGCAAGGCTTGCGACCAGATCGCCGCCACCAGCACAGCCGACGCAAAGCTCGTACTCGTCCTCGGTATCCAGGTTCAGAAGGATTTCGCCCTTAAGCCGACCGGGCTCCAGATTCATCGCACCGGTCAGGCCGCGTTCTTCATCAACCGTGAACAGCAGTTCCAGCGGACCGTGTTCAAGACCTTCTTCGGTCATGAATCCCATCATCGCCGCCGCACCGATGCCGTTATCAGCACCAAGGGTGGTGTTATCCGCCGTGATCCATTCGCCATTCATCAGCATGCGGATCGGATCGGTATCGAAATTGTGGGTCGAACCGCTATTGGCCTGCGTCACCATATCGACATGGGCCTGAAGGATCGCCATCTTGCGATTCTCGAATCCCGGTTTCGCCGGAATGGAAATAACAAGGTTGCTGCCGCTGTCGCGGAAATGCTCAAAACCCTTGGCATCGGCCATCTTTTCCAGAAGCTGCAAAACGGCTTCTTCCTTGGTCGAGGGACGCGGGGTGTCGCAAAGTTTCTGGAAGTTTTCCCAGATTGCGACCGGGGCAATTTTGCTGATCTCGTTCACGGTGGCGCTCTCCTGTATCGTTTATTCGCGGCGTATTTCGCGGGTGCCCCTGCTGCTTAGCGCATCAGCGGATCAATTTCCAGATCATCTAAGGGATTTTACGCAAACTCCCTTCCAGATTGGCGGCTGCGATATCTAGTCGATCCCGATCCGCTTGCTGCGTCGTTCCAGCAGCAACACATCGCGCCATTGCCCCTGCATCGGTCCATATCCCATACGTCCGAACCCGGTGCGGCGGCACAGGACGTCAAACCCATGCTTTCGATGCAGGGCAACACTGCCAGTATTTTCGGGGAATATTCCGGCTTCCAGCGACCAGAACCCGTTTTGTTCGGAACCGTTGATCAGGGCTTCTATCAATCTGCTTCCAATACCCTGCCCCTGACATTGCGGATCGACATAAACTGATACCTCGGCAACACCGGCAAAGGCACACCGGCCCGAAACGGCGGATAACCCGGCCCAGCCAGTTACCTTCCCGGCATCGTCAAGCGCGACATAGCGGCATTTCGTCAAATGCCCGTTATCCCAGTCGGCCCATGTTCCACCATGTTGCTGAAAGGATGCATGACCGGATTTCAGCGCCCGGTCATAAATATCGACAACCGCGTTTCCATCCATCGCCTGCATATCGCGAATGTTCATTTTTCGCCTGCCATTTCACGCAAAGCGAAACGGTAATTCAGGTTGGATCAATTGTCGATATCGTCATCAAAGGTCACGAATTTAATGCAGTCACGACCGGCTTCCTTGGCGGCATACATCGCCCGGTCCGCCGCAAGCAACGACTGCCCCAGCTCGACAAACTGGCCGCGCAATTCCCCGCCAACGGTGACACCGAAACTTGCCGTGATGGTAACGTTCTCATCCCCGTTATTGCCAACCGGTATTTCAATCGCGCTGATCATCGTCGAAAGGCGCTCGGCAATGCGCTTGGTCACTGCCGCGGTTGCCGAAGGCAGCAGAACGGCAAATTCTTCACCGCCCAGCCGCACGACAAGGTCATCATCGCGAAGCGCCTGCCGCAGAGTGATGGCGATTTTTTCAAGCAGACGGTCGCCAACTGCATGACCATATGTGTCGTTGACATATTTGAAATGATCAAGGTCAAGCACCACCAGTCCAAATTGCCAGACCTTGCCCTTCAGTTGCCGGATTTCACGCAGTCGGCTGACGGCGGACTCAAATCCGCGCCGGTTCAATGCCCCGGTTAGCGGATCGGTCGACGCCAGCGCATCAAGATGCTGTTCCTTGCGTTTATGGCTGGAAATATCCAGTGCGGACACCATCACACCGCCATCTTCCATCAGGTTCATGCGGATATCGGCATGGCAACCGGACGGTGTTTTGACACTTTCGTTATTGGCGTGCCCATGGCCGCTTTTGATCATGGCGTCATACATATCGCGCAGGATCGTGATATCAAAGACCGGCGCATCATCGCTATTGCCGGGTTCTGCTCCAAACCGCCGGGCAACGTCGCGGTGGGCCTTCACAACATTCTGCTTGGTAT
>CAMPHD010000214.1 GCA_946885765.1 uncultured Thalassospira sp. | reverse complement strand
AGATCGGACAGGCCGCCAAAGAGCAGGTTTTCATCATCAATCGCGTCACGGGTCGCATCATTGATTTTACGGATGCGTTGCAGATGGATGGTCGATACCACGATGGCCAGAACGGAAATCATCACAAAGGCAAATGTCGACAGCCACGCAAGATAGGCCGCGACACAGATGATCAGAACCACCTGCTGCACGCCGTTCAGCATCAGGGGCAGGGCGGCGGATACGGTTTGCATTTCCTGGGTCAGCGCGGTTTGAACCGCGCCCTGTCCTACTTTGGCCAACGTATCGGGGGCGGCCTTTCGCACGCGGTCAAACAGGCTGAGGCGGAGTTGATGGAGGATGTGTTCCACCTCGGCGGCGATCATGTCGCTGGATTTTTTCTGGGCCCAGATATAGCCGATCAGCGACAGGCCCATCATGCCGAGAAAACGCATGCTGGTTTCACCGTCTTCGGCCTGTTCAGATGCCAGATTGACGATGATCAGCACCATGGTGGTGGCAATCGATGCCAGCGATAGCAGAGCAAGCGCAAGCCGCAAATCGATGCGGGTTCTGGATCGGAGAAGATCAATAAGCAGCATGATCAGATCCTTCCACGCGGGTCGTTGCGGTCAAGTTCGTGCAGAGTACCAGCTTCGAGATGCAGGCGGCGGTCGGCGGCATCGAAATAATGGTCGTCATGGGTGACGGCGATGATGGTTGTGCCGCGTGCTTTGATCTGTGGCAGGATTTCGTAATAGAATTTTTTACGGAAATGCGGGTCCTGATCGGCGGCCCATTCATCCAGAACAAGGATCGGGCGATGTTCGAGAATGGCGGTGATCAGGCCAAGGCGTTTGCGTTGCCCGGCAGACAGGGCGATGGAAATAAATTTGCCGTCGCGAATACCCGTCACATGGGATAATTCGAACAGGTTGAGCCAATGGTCTGCTTCGTCGGGGTCAATTTCGGCCGATCCGTGCAATTCGGAAAACAGATGGAAATCGGAAAACACAGTGGCGATTTTATCGCGGAAGGATGCGATGTTTTGCGCGCCAAGTTGGATATCGTCAAACCGGATGGCCCCCGATACCGGGCGATAAAGCGCGGTCAGAAGTTTGATCAGGGTCGATTTGCCTGCTCCGTTGCCACCGGTGATGAAAATCAGTTCGCCCTGTTTGACCGCAAGGCGGATCGGGCCAAGGACAAAGCCGTGGCGCGGGTCGCGGTTGGGATAGGTAAAGCAGACATCCTCGAACGCGATGCGCGAAAATGTATCGGGCAGGCTGGTGCCGTTTTCGACAATCGGTTCGGCAATCTCGCCCAGATCCTGTGACAGGGTGACCATGCGCTGTGCGGCGTGTTCGGCAGCCCCCAGAATCACCATTGCCTGCACCACGGTGCTGATCGGGCCGATCATGAACAAAACGGCGGTGCTGACCTTGGATACCGTGCTGCTGAAATTGTCGGCATAGACCGGAACGATAAAGACGATCACCGCCAGCAGAACATAAAAGGCGGACATGCCCATGATCATCTTGCCGAACATCAGGCTGTGAGTTTGCGCGGTGATCTGTTCCTTTTCCAGTGAGTTTTCCGAAAAAGTCCTGAACAGGGTGTTGCTGCGCGAAGACCACATACGGACTTCGCGGATGCCGGCAAACAGGTCTGCGACCTTGCCAAACAGGCCCGTTTCGGCGTGATGGAGTTTGCCAAACCACATGCCGACCTGTTTGCCCATGCGCAGATAAATGAAAATTCCGGCCCCGACAACCAGAACGATCAGGAAAAACGCCAGCGTGGACAGCCAGAAAACATATATCATCACCGCAACGATCAGCAGAAGGGATCGGAATGACATGCCGATCATGTGCGAGTTCTGGGAAATGACCTGTGTGCTTTGGGTGATGCTGTCAAACAGGCGGGCCTGACCGAAGGTTTCAAGCTGCGCGAAGTCGGCATGGGCGATCTGGCCCAGCAGCTTTCTGCGAACCTTGTCGATGCTTTGTTCGATCTGGACCGAGATATTGCCAAGCAGAAAAACTTCGGCAAAGAAATACACGACAGCGATGGCGATAAACCCGCCCGCCAGAAGCCAGTTGACCTGATCAATTCCGTTTTCGGCAATGCCTTCGGCGGCGGTATTGACCAGACCAAGTAAAACCGCACTGCCCGCACCCGATAGGGCACCGGCAACCGCAAGCCGGGCCATCAGTCTGTTATCTCCCCAGGACAACAGTTCGAGCAATTTCATCTGTTTGCAGTCCCCATAGAACCCGACGCGGGTGTTTGTCCGCGACTGTACCGATGCCCGGCAGGGCTGTCCAGTCGGTGGCATAACGGAATGCCTTTTTCGCGTCGAAAGAATTCAGATTGTTGTGCGGTATGGCAGCGGAATGGGACCTTCGCTGTTGATCACAAGCACGTTGCTTTGGGCATTCAGGCCAAAACGGGCGCGAAGGTCGTTGTTTTTTGCCGCATGCCAAAGGCCGGCAATCCCGGCAATCCCGGTATCCCACGTTTCAAGCGGGGCATCGCCATTGATCCCGGTGGAAAGTGCGTTCTGAACCAGAAGGGCGACGTCGTCGTCAATCGCGATGCTGTGAGTGCAGACTTCGCGCAGGATTTCAAATGCCGGGAGGCTTGGTTTGCCGCAGGACAGCCCGATCATGCGGGTCAGAAGCATGCCCGGAACCGATGTCAGTTTACCGGTTGCTAGGCTTGTCTGAATGCAGGCGGCGTTTGTTGCCTCCACCGTGCAGACATTTGGTTTTTGGCCGCTTTCATGCCAAAGCCCGATGGCGCAACCTGCCGCCATGCCGCCAACCCCGCATTGCAGGAAAACGTGATCCGGGGTGATGTTTTCATCCCGAAGCTGCCGGGCGCATTCGATCCCCAGAACCGCATAACCCGCCATGATGTCGCGAGTGACGTCAAGTTCGTGGCCATAATCGGTATCGGTGATCAGAAGGATATCGGGCGATTGTGCAGCATGTTCGGCAGCAAGGACCGCATCGTCATAGGTGCCATCAATGCGGACGGTTTCAGCCCCGGTATCAGTGATGCGCCGGATGCGAGCCTGATCGACTTCGGACCCGACATAAATCCGTGCGTGACAGCCGAACTTCCGGGCCGCCCATGCGACGGCAAGGCCGTGATTGCCATCGGTTGCGGCAACGGCGGTATAGTCCGCGCATTGGGGGCTTCCGGGTATCAGGCCGCGTTTCAAAAGCTGCTGTTTCAGGCCATAGGGGGCACCAAGTGCCTTGACCCCGCCCAGACCGAACCGCTTGCTTTCATCCTTGATCCAGACGGTGCCAAGACCGAGTTCGCGGGCAAGGCCGGTGGCGCGGATCAGCGGGCTTTGGCAATATTCCGGCCAGGAGGATATCAGGTCGAACGCCTGATAAATATCGTTGCGCCCGGGATCAAGGGCGATGATGGACGTCATCGTCTTCTCCGAAATCTGGCCGTGGTCCGGTTTTCTGTTATATGTTCTTCTGGTTTATGAGGGGCGTATGATGTTGCGTCAAACACAATCTGAATATTGTTGGTTGTGTTAAATCGCTGAGAATAAGGATATTAATTCATCTTCGCTCTCGACGGGATTCCTGATGATCCTTTAGGATGCGAAGATTGGTTCATCACTAACGATGAGTGGACGGTTTTGCGCTTTGAGATCGGCATGAGAATGATTGCGACCGGTATGCTGGCGATGCTGTTGTCAGCGGGTGCCGTGGGTGCCCATGCGCAGGGAAGCGGTACCGTTACCGAGGACGCAAATGCCGATATGTCGCCGGTTGATGCCCTGCCGAGTATCGATGTCGACACATATGACGATGCCATCATCGACCCGGCAAAAACCAACCCGGACCTGATCAACGGTCTGATTTACAAGCCCGATGCCATTCCGCTGTCGCAGTATCGCCGCCGGGCAACCGACCCGGAAAGTCTGGCGGCGTTAAGCAACGTCGATGTGATTGCCGGTGATGGCCAGACGGAACGATCCTATTACGCGGCGATTTACAGCGGCAGCACGAGCGGTGTGTATTTCAAGGTTGCCGCCCAGATTTGCGACATGATGAACCGCACGTTTGAGCGCCATCGCGTCCATTGCGTGCCATTGCGATCCCAAGGGGTCGGCAGCAATATCCGCCTGATGAAGGAAGGGCGAGTGCAGCTTGCCATCGTGCAGTCGAACAATAACTGGGAAGCGCAGAAAGGGATTGCACCGATCCCCGGTGCGCGTTCGGTGATGTCGCTGCATGATGAAATGGGATTGCTGGTGGTGCGTAATGATTCCGGCATTGAATCGATTGCCGATCTGCGCGGCAAACGCATCAATATCGGACCGGAAGGATCGGCATCGCGGGAATTGTGGCTTGAACTTCTGGCGCGTTACGACATCAAGGTTGATGATCTTGATACGGTTTACGGCGTTGCGCAGGATTATAACGAGCTTGGCATCTGTGAGAATTATATCGATGCGTTCGGTCTGTGGATCGGGCATCCGGCGTCGCTGATTGAAGATACGCTTGGCTGCGGGGCGCGGGTTGTCGGCATGGGTGGGCCTTTGACCGATGAAATGGTCCGGGCAAACCAGTATCTCTTTAATCAGGTTTTGCCCGCAAAAACATATAGCGCGCAGGAAGAAGCGATTTCATCCTATGGCTTCAAGGCGTCGCTGATTGCGTATGAACCGGCTGATCCGTATGTGGTGTACTGGATCACGCGGATCGTGCATGAAAATATTGACCGGATGAAGGAAATGTATCCGACATTCCGGAGCGTCGTTGCTGATGACATGTTCAAAAAGGGCAATTTCCTGCCGTTCCATAAAGGGGCAGCGTGTTATTGGGAAACCGATACGCATGCCTGCGACTGGCAGCCTTATTATCAGCAGGCCGACCCGAAAGGGCAGCGCAAATGGAATTATACCTATCAGCAATAAGCCGCGATATTAAGCGGAGCCCAGCCGATGCGCGGGGCGGTTCCGCGACCCAATGACTGGCAAAACTGGCCGATAAATCCGTCATCAAGCAATTTGCGACAGGTCGCAAGATCGTCGCTGGCGCACCAGATGGCGATATCAGGGGCGCGGGGGGATTTTGCATCCTGATCCGTGCCGATATCCCGTCGCAGCAAGAACCGGTTTCCGCCAAATTTTCCGATCAATCCATGAATGGCAAGCCCGGTTGATACGGTGCTGATCAGGCTTGCGAAATTGGTGGGGGCGACGGTACTGAGCGCGATGGTTCTCCCGAATTTCCGGGCCATTTCGATCCGGTATTCAACCATTTTGCGTTGCCATCCCTGTCCGCGCCATTGCCGATCAACGGCGACCCCGTCGATATGGGCGACCCTGCCCAGCAGATCGGGGGGCAGGTGATGGTCGGTGCCGAAATTGGGATCACCGTCGCGCGGCAGTCCCAGCACGCAATAGGCCATCAGACGGTTGCCATCAAAGGCACCAAAGATCTGCCCGCAGGCATCAAGATGATCGGCAAAGAACTGATCGGTTTCGGTGGCGGCATTGCCCGGCGGCAGATCGGCGATCACCCTGTGATGCAGGGCGATGATCGCCGGAAGGTGGGATGGATCAAGCCGGGTCAGGGTGCTCATTCGATGACTTCCGCGTAATCAAGCAGCGACAGCGGCGGATAGAGTTTCAGCTTGCGCGCCGAGGACAGCCGGATCAGATAGGAAAACCGGTCAAGCGTTTCGACCGGGATGTCGGCCGGTGATATGCCTTCGATCAGGATTTGTTCGACCTTGCTGGCGGCGAGGCGACCGACAAGTTCATAGCGGCTGACAAGGCCCAGCATGGCGTGACCGTCGCGGACTTCAAGTTCGGTCGCACTGAAGGCGGCAAGCCCGTTGGCAAAACCGGCATCGGTCAGGGCATCGCGATAATTGCCGATGAAGTTATCCGGCCCGATATACAGGATATCAGC
>CAMPHD010000213.1 GCA_946885765.1 uncultured Thalassospira sp. | reverse complement strand
ATAAAGCCCGTACCATATGATGGCCCGATCCCGGGTGAGCAGACCCAGCGTGAAATAGACCATGAACCCGATCAGAAGCACGCCAAGATAAAGGCCATACAGGAAGGTATCCTGCACGTTTTCATCTATCAGCACCGTGTCGGTCTTGATTCGGGCATCCAGAAGCTGTGCACTGTTGGTGGAAACGCCAATCACCAGCCAGTATTTCCCGGCGGGAAGTGCGGGCCATGCACTTAAATGCAGCCTTCCACGGGCTTCGGTTCCATTGCGCACAATATGGTCGCCAACCACGTTATGCCACACAAGGATGCGTGTCTCGTCATCGATAATTGTCAGATCGATTTTGTTCAGATAGGCGGGCGAAATTTCAAGATAACGGTTTTGATCAATCGGTTTGGTGTCTGCTTCTGTCACCTGAATTGGCATCCGGTACCAGACAGTTTCAGGCGTATAGCCGGCACCCGACGATCCGATAAGCGATGTAAAGTTATCGGACGACAGGGCTGCGACATCGGCCGGTGTCCTGATAGGCTCTTTGGTCGTCAGACGTTCAATGAACGGGCCAAGGTCGATATCGTTCCGGTCTTCGGAATAGGCGCCGATGACAAGCTCATGAGGACCGGAATGGGCAAGGGTGGGGCGGGTCATGAAAATCATCGAAATGATGATCAGTACTGCGATCCCTGCAAGATATCCCGCGCGGTAATCGACTTTCCGCAAAATGCCCCCAAATCCGGATCGTTCAAACGTTTCACGTTCTAGATAACGGGTTTTACGGGCAAGGTCATGGCTTTTATAAGCGAAGCTGAAAGGATGCGATTAACGGATCGGTTGCTTATGTTTCCTATAATCGGTCACTTGCCGGTAGTATTGCACGGACACTTTGATATAACCGGCTATCAGGAAAAATAACCAGCGCATGAATGTGCCGGAATGGAAGCAGAGAAGACGAGCATGAGCCGTAAATATTTCGGGACCGATGGTATTCGCGGAACCGCCAACACCGCCCCCATGACAGCCGAAGTGGCACTTAAGGTCGGGATGGCCGCCGGTCATTACTTTACGCGGGGCGATCACCGCCATCGTGTGGTGATTGGCAAGGATACCCGTCTGTCGGGCTATATGCTTGAACCAGCACTGGTGGCCGGTTTTACGTCCATGGGAATGGATGTGATGCTGGTCGGGCCGATGCCGACCCCGGCGGTTGCCATGCTGACCAAATCGATGCGTGCTGATATCGGTGTGATGATTTCGGCCTCGCACAATCCCTATCAGGATAACGGGATCAAGCTTTTTGGCCCGGATGGTTTCAAACTGTCCGACGAGGTCGAACTTGAGATCGAAGCCATGATGGATAGCGATATGTCCGCGTTGCTTGTACCTGCGAACAAACTTGGCCGGGCGCAACGCATTGATGATGCGCCGGGACGCTATATCGAGGCGGTCAAATCATCGCTGCCGTCTTCGGTGACGCTTGAAGGGCTCAAGATCGTTCTGGATTGCGCCAATGGTGCGGCCTATTCCGTCGCCCCGAAGGTGTTGCGGGAATTGGGCGCGGATGTCATTGAAATCGGCACCAAGCCGAATGGCCTTAACATCAATGCCGAATGTGGATCGACGCATACCCAGACCATGTGTGACCGGGTGTTGGCCGAAAAGGCCGATGTCGGGATTGCCTTGGATGGTGATGCCGACCGCGTTCAGATGTGCGATGAAAAAGGCCAGTTGATTGATGGCGATCAGTTGATGGGCCTTGTCACCACGCACTGGAAACGCACCGGGCAGTTGCGCGGCAATGCGCTGGTTGCGACTGTGATGTCAAACCTTGGCCTTGAACGTTACCTTGAAAGCAATGGTCTGCGCCTGATCCGTACCAAGGTCGGGGATCGTTACGTTGTGGAACAGATGCGCGCCCTTGATTGCAATGTTGGTGGGGAACAGTCCGGCCATATCGTTCTGTCGGATTTTGCGTCCACCGGTGATGGTCTGCTGGCATCCCTTCAGGTTCTGGCGGTTCTGGCTGATCGTGAAGGTCCGGTTTCGGAAATGAGCCGCGTGTTTGATCCGTTGCCTCAGATCCTTAAAAATGTGCGGTATGCTGCGGGTTCCGATCCGCTGTCACACAGCAGTGTGGTTGATGCGATTTCCAGTGCCGAACGTGCTTTTAACGGCGATGGTCGTGTTCTGATCCGTAAATCGGGGACCGAGCCGCTGATCCGTGTGATGGCCGAAGGCGATGACGCGATCAAGGTCGAACAGATCGTTGATGGCATTGTTGCCGAAATCATGGCTGTTGCGGGTTAAGGCAGCAGAACTATCTTAGGGTCCTGACCCTGGACCGAATATCAGAAGTGCTTGGAGGTCGATCATGAAAGGTCGCGTATTGATCATTGCCGGTTCTGACTGTTCCGGCGGGGCCGGAATTCAGGCCGACATCAAATCCGTGACCGTTCTGGGCGGATATGCCGCAACCGCGATCACGGCGTTGACGGTGCAAAACACCACCGGTGTTTTCGATGTTCTGGGGATTGATCCGAAACTGATCGTCCATCAGGCAGAAGTCACGATTGATGATATCGGGGCCGATGCGATCAAGACCGGTATGCTCCATAGCGTCCCGGTGATCGAAGCGGTGGCCGCGTTCATCCGCGCCAAAGCCAGCGATATTCCGATTGTTGTTGATCCGGTGATGGTGTCGCAAAGCGGTTCGCGTCTTTTGAACGAAGATGCGGTTGATGCCCTGATCAAAAACATGGTGCCGCTGGCGACCGTCCTGACCCCGAATATTCCCGAGGCCGAAGTGCTGTCGGGCATGAAAATCACCGATGAGGGCGACATGATCGAAGCCGCCCGCAAGATCGGTGAACTGGGGGCCAAGGCCGTTCTGGTCAAGGGTGGTCATGCCGAGGGTGACCGCATTGTCGACATCCTTTGGCGACATGATGGCGATATCGAAGGGTTTGAGGCGGATCGTATCCCGTCGGAAAACAATCACGGTACGGGATGCTCGCTTGCCAGTGCGATTGCGACAGGGCTTTCGCAGGGCATGGGGTTGAGTGATTCCGTGGCGCGCGCACGTGCGTTCGTTCGTGAAGCCATTCGCACCGCGCCTGATTTTGGCAAGGGAAATGGCCCGCTTAATCACGCCCACCCGGTTACCGGTGAATAGAGGGGCGGGGTTTCATGCAAGGAAACAATGCCATGCCCGGAACCTCGTTCTTTCATCAGGCGCGCAATAACGCTTGGTCAAATCATCGGTTACTGACGGTCTGTTCGCGGTTGAGTGACGCGGAGCTGAATGCGGAACGCACGTCGTTCTTTCCGACGATCCTTTGGACGCTTAATCACATCCTGATTGTCGACTGGTTTTACATCGATGCCCTTGTAGCAGGCGGGCGCGGGCGTGACTGTTTTGCCGATGAAAACCCGTTTTCCGATATCGCGGCACTTTCCGGTGCCCAGCGCGACAGCGATCAGACATTGCTGAAATTCTGTGAAAACCTGTCGGGTGCCGATGCGGCTCGATTGGTGGCGCTTGATCGCGGTAACGGGAAGATCGCGCATGAGACGGCGAGGGCAGTTTTATCGCATCTTTTCGTGCATCAGACCCATCATCGCGGGCAGGTTCATGCGATGCTAAGCGGTACATCGCAAAAGCCGCCGCAGCTTGACGAATATCATCTTGATTGCGATGCCGAATTTCGCGGTACCGATTTTCACGACCTTGGCTGGGATGGCGTATGACATTCAGACTGACGGATCGCACCAAACGACGCCTTTTTCTGATCGCGGTGACGGCATTGGTTGTCGCAACGATTGCTGATGGATCGCGCCGTTTCGTCGCCGATCTGATCTGGACGGATGATGCCGCCCCCTGGGAAAAGGTGACGGCAGTTTATTATCCCGATACGCAGAAACAGACCGATATCCGTATTTCGGATGCACGGTTTGATGACGTTGCCGAATGCCGGGCGCATATCGGCGAACTTTCATCGGAAAATGGCGACCCGGACCTTAAAAAGGGACGATATGAATGTGCCATCGGGTTTTACCGCGATGGCACGGGCAAGGGCAGCTATCGCCTGATCGTCCGGTAGGTCTAGAGCACGTACCACAGCAGGCCGGGGAGGGCGATGGCGGCCAAGAAGCTGGAGCTGATGACAACACCTGCGACTTCTTCGGGTTCGCGGTTGTAAAGCTGCGCAAACAGATAGCAGAACACCGCAACCGGCATCGAACATTGCAGGATCACGACCCCGCGTTCGACCCCGGTAAGGCCCATGACTTCGGAAAGCCCGACGCCAACCGCAAAGCCCATCGCAAGGCGCAGCATGCTAAGTGCGGTGCTGCGCGCAAGGCTGACCGGGCGAAGGCGGGCCAGTGACACGCCCAATGTAAACAGCATTAACGGAATGGTGAGCTGCCCGATCAGGTTGGTCGTGTTGTAAAGCCATGCGGGGACTTCGGTATTGGTCGCAAGGAAGCCCGTCGCAATCAGGGTCGCCGGAATGATCGGCATTTTGGCAATCGATTTAAGCGAGAAACTGCCTGAAACGAACGCCACCCCGACGGTCAATTGCAAGACCACATAAACGGCAAAAAATGCAACCGATAGCGCCAGACCATCCTGTCCAAAGGCCAGCATACAAAGCGGCAAACCGACATTGCCGACATTCGGCCAAGTAAGTGATTGCAGATAAGTTCGTGGGGCCAGCTTGAAAAGTTTCAGGATCGGCCAACCGATCAGGACGAAGATGATGTTCGCGGCAAGGGCGGCTGTGCCCATCGATACCAGCGCATTTGCGCCCAGATCAACGGTCGCAAGTGCTGCGAACGTCAGGCAGGGGGTCGCAAAATAGGTAACGATGGATGTCACCAGTCCCGTATCGAAATGTCTGCCGGATCGTGCCCAGATATAACCAAGACCCGTGGTTATGAAAACCGGCGCAAGAACGGCAAAGATATCGGCAAACATGAAATTCAGTATCCCCAGATGGCTTGGCCCAAATGGCCCCGGGTGAAATTGTCATGACCGATAGTCGCGGGGCAAGCGAATAATGGTAATACCAGTTGGTTTTCCGCATCGCGACAAGGCGGTACAAACCTGCGTCATGAAAACTTGTCATTCCGGATGTGGATGATGCATGTTAGCGCGATATTGGCGCAGCTAGACAAGATACAGGGTTCGACATGAGCCACAGGAAATATGATTTCGTTCACCGTCATTTCATCGATCCGGCTCCGCGCTGGCGCGATCAGCGCAATCCTGTGCCTGCGGTTTTTCTCGATCGCGATGGAGTGGTGAATGAAGAGGTTCACTATCTGTCAAAGATTGATGACCTTGCCCTGATCCCCGTAACTGCCAGCGCGATCAAGCAACTTAACGATGCCGGTATTCCGGTTGTGATCGTAACCAATCAGTCGGCAGTTGCGCGCGGGTATCTGTCCGAAGATGGCCTTCGCGATCTGCATGAGGCGATGATTGCGATGCTGGCGCGCGAGGGGGCATCGGTGCAGGGGATTTACTATTCGCCCTATCATCCGGACGGGGTTGATCATTATCGCCGCGAAAGCACATGCCGTAAACCGGGCCCGGACATGATCCTTGCCGCGGCGGAGGATTTTGTCATTTCGCTGGGCGATAGTGTCCTGATCGGGGACCGCATCAATGATATCCGTGCCGGACGTGCGGCCGGAACCCATGCGGTGATTGTGCGGACCGGGCACGGCGCAACGGAAACCACCTGGCCCGAGGCGGCAGAGGCCGACTTTATCGCCGATGATTTACAGGCTGCGGTGTCGGAACTCTTCGCGCGCGGTGTACTGGTTCGTTAGAACTGGTCTGCCAGGCGATCACAGCGCGCACCAGGTTTTCCACATATCCCGGCAGGCTTCTTCAAGCTCGCGGGCGGCGGCGTGGCCGCTCATGGCCTTGCTGTTTTTCATCCTATCCCGCATGCCTGCGCGTATGGTGGTAAGGGCGTTAATATCC
>CAMPHD010000212.1 GCA_946885765.1 uncultured Thalassospira sp. | reverse complement strand
TTATATCTTTGCCCTTTTCACGGCAACTGCCGGTACTTCGGGTTATGCCCAATTACTGTTTTCCGGCACGTGGCAACGGGCAAGCGATGCAATTACCGGAACCGGCACTGCGCTTTCGATCGGTACCAGTGTTGCAATGTGGCTATATATCATTGAGCTGGATCGGTACAATCGCATCGCATTTCGTGCCCTGATGGTTTACGCGGTCATTGCCTGCTTCGGTTCCTTTACCGCACTTGGCGATCTTTATATTTACTTTGTCCGCAGTTTTTTCCTGCCGCAAATCGGTGTGTTGCTGGTTCTTTGGGCGTATCTGATCTGTTACGGCTGGGCAAAGCCCGGCATGCAACGGCTCCGACTATATGTTTTGGCGCTGGGCATACCGGCAGCGGCGGCAATCATTCATCTTTTGATGTTGCTGGGTTTTGTCCCTGCCAATGATTTTACACTTAACTGTTATCAGTTGGCGTCACTTGTTCATTTGCTGCTGCTTGGCATTGCGATGGCCTGCCGAACCCATGAACTGGCCAATCAGCGCGTTGTCGCCTATCACAGCAGCACACGCGCCAACCAGCTGGCCGACGAGCAGCGCGAATTTATTACCATGCTCTCACATGAGTTCCGCACACCACTTGCGATTATCCAGCGTGCGGCGGAAATGGTTTCCCTGCATATGCGTAGCGATGCACCAGAGGCCGTGACAAGCCGCATATCAACCATCCGCGGGCACGCATCCCAACTATCCGAACTGGTCAATGTTTTCCTGACCAAGGAAACGCTCGATAGCACCAATTTCCATATCTCGCCCAGACCGACCATTCTGGCCTCGTTTCTGAACGATTTGGTCAAACGGCGCCAACGAGAGACCCCGGATCACGATATCGATTTAAGCAATACGGATTTCACCGTTGCCAGAATCGACCGGACCCTGATTGAACGGGCACTTAGCAACCTGATTGAAAATGCCCGGAAATATGCCCCGAATGCCAGTGTTCGCATCGGCTTTACCCATCGAAGCGACGGCTATGTCTATATTCGTGTTACCGACAACGGGCCGGGAATTTCCCAAAATGATCTGACGATGGTCGCCGAGGCATTTTACCGTGGCAACACATCGGGCAATACCCATGGTGTCGGTCTGGGCCTGCATATCACCAACCGCATCATCAGCGCCCATCGAGGCCGCATGACCGTCAGCGTTGGTGAAAAAGGCGGAACAACCGTTCTGATCCGCCTGCCCTATGATCGCGAACTGACCAACAATAATATCGAAGCCGCCCAAACCAGCGATCTTGATCCGCCAGCCATGCCGGGTTCCGCGAAAGGAAACCCGTCATGATCGGTCAGAACCATATGTACAAACCCGGATTGTTTCATCTGGTGCCGTTGGTATTGGTCATCATGTTGTATGCCTTGCTTACCCCGACACAAGGCAAGACCATGGAAAACGGGCAATTAACGCTTCTTCCGGGAATTTCCGACCCGGTTAACCTGCATGGCCATGTCCTGTGGCTGGAAGACCCGACAAACGACCTGACACTCGATAAAGTCGCAAATATGCCGGTCGGGAATTTCACACCAAGCCCCGGCATTCCAAGCTTTGGCTATACCGGTGACACTGTCTGGTACCGGTTGCAGCTTTCGGTGCCGGATGGATTGCACGAACCCCTGCACCTTGAAATTCAGCCAAGCTATATGAATTTCATCGATGCATATCTGATCAAACAGGGGACATCGCGCCATTTATGGCAAAGCCATATGGGTGATCGCATCCCGGCCAGCCAGCGACCAACACGCAGCAGTCATCATGTTGATCGTTTCCCCCAACTCGAACCGGGGGACTACACGCTTTTCATTCGCACCAAATCAAACAGCACCCAGTTGCTGATAGCCAGAATCTGGCCAACTGATCAGCTTGTTTCCAGTCTGAGCCTACGTGATGCCGGGCTTAGCATCTATTTTGGGATCATCCTGATGCTGGGGATTGTGTATATCCTTCTGGGGGGCCTCGCGCGGGATCGGGCGGTTGCGATATATGGTTTCTGCGTGCTGCTGGTCGGCACACTGGCCTCATCGGTCAACGGTCTTGTCCTGTCGATTGTTCAACCCGAATGGCCTTATGCCAATGATCTGATTGTTGGCGCAACCAACGCACTGGGGGCGGCGGCGACCGTTTTCCTGTGGTTCTACATTCTTGATCTGAACAAGCATAATGCGGTGATCGCACGGATCGTCAAAATATATTGCGGGCTCTCAGTCGCCTATATGTTCACCGCAACCACCGATCTTTATGCCCTCTATGGTGCCTATATCGTGCCCCTGCATGCCGCGGTTCTGACGACATTATGCGGCGTTCTGGCCTATCGGATCATCCGTGCCCCGACAGTATGGATACTTTGGGTCTATTTCGTTGTGATTGCGGTCCCGACGGCGGCTGCCGTCCTTTTGCAGATCACCCATGCCGGATTGATTGCCGCAACCCCCGCCAGACTTGGGCTGCATCAATTCACGTTGCTTTTCCATATGTGTGCCATGGGCCTGATCATGGGGTTTCGCCTGTCAAGGATCGAAAAGGAACGCATCGATGCCATCAAGGTCGCCACGGCGACAACGTCGCTTGTCGGGGAACAGCGCAAACTGATTTCGATGCTGTCCCACGAATTCAGAACACCGCTTGCGGTTATTCAAAGATCGTCTGAAATGCTGTCCTTGCGGTTACGCGATGCCCATATCGATATCACCGACCGTCTGCAACGCATTCAGGATCAGGCTCGAAAACTATCGCGTCTGGTCGATATTTTCCTCAACAAGGACGGCATTGACGACAACGACTTTGCATTGGCGCGCGAACTGGTGCCGGTCAATCGCCTGCTGGCCGATTTCGTATCGAACACATCACGCCCCGATGCCGAAATTACCCTTGAATGTGTCGGAACCGAACATCTGGAAACCTATGTCGATATCACGCTTGTCGGCCTTGCCATCATGAACCTGATCGAAACAGCACGACGATATGCCCACGGCGCGCCCATTCATGTGACGGCACGCCCCAACAGTGACTGGCTTGTGGAAATCGATATCCCGTATCACGGGCAGGATTTGAACAGTGATGAAATCCGCCGCATCAGCGATGCCCTGTTCCGGCGCGAGGTCGGAGCAGCATCGCTGCAAAGCGCACTCGGACTGCACATTTCGCAGCGCATCGTCGATGCGCACGGCGGTTCGATCAAAATGCGCGACAAGGGCACAGACGGTGTCGAACTTTGTCTGTTGCTGCCCTGTGACGAGATCAATGAATCATTCAGCGACTAAATAGCGATCTCAGGCACTTTCAGACACGCCAATGATAACAGCTGAGGATGTAAAGGCATATCCGCGGCCATATGCCGTCCGGATCGGCAATTCTTCGCCAACTTCGCGAAGCACCTTCTGGCGGACACGACGGATTGCCGTATCAAGATTGCGGCAGTTTTCAGCGGTATCGGCCTTGCCCAGTGCCATAACGATTTCCGGGCGCATCAACCAGGCACCGTTGGCTTCGACCAGCAACCGCACAATCGTGCGTTCCGTCGCCGTCAGGGTCGTAGAATTGCCATCGGAATTGCCGAGCGTCCAGTTCAGCATATCAAGCGTCCAGCGACCTTCGCGGGCCAATGCTTCAGGTTCGGCTTCTGCCTCGTTCTCGCCCTTGGCGACCCGGCGCAGCAACGGGCGCAAGGCGGCTTCGATCACGGAAAGGGGGCTGTCCTTGGTCAGATAGACATCGGCACCGGATTTATACCCGGTCAAATGATGATCCATCCCCGCAAGCGAGGTCAGCATCATGATGCCGCATTCAAGATTGGCGCGTGCGTATTTGGCCAGTTCGTACCCGTCGGTATCGGGCAACATGATATCAAGGATCACCGCGGCCGGTGTTTTGGATTTCAGGGCGCGATGAAATGCTGCGCCGGTTTCACAACCGACAACATCAAACCCGCACATCTCGAGGTATTCGCACAAATCCCGATTAAGATCGGTATTATCCTCGACCACGAAAACACAAGTCGCCATTGTTTCCTGACCCGCAGCCTTTTCCGGCTGTTCAACGCGCACGCGCGCGCTGTATCCGTTCATTCAACTTCGCCTTACCTGTTTACTCAGAACCAACCATTTGCGCGACCTTCCTGGTCGCATTTAGTTTTATCTATAATGGTATGTGGTGATTGGGAAAAATCCGCAAGCCCCAAGCACAATCTGTCAGAAATTGCCAGATTCCCCATACCAATAAAAAGGCCCGCAGAACCGGCACTCGAAAGTACACAAAATCGCAGGCCTTTTATAAATTGTTGGTGAAAGCCGTCAATCTATACATCCATAGATTGATAGTCGAAGAAAGCTATACCATGGACGTCGCCGTCGTGACGGAAATCGACTGAACCGTCTCGCCCACATCATGCACACGGATCATCTGAACGCCGTGACGCCAGCCATTGATCGCCGATGCAATCGACCCGCCAAGGCGCTCTTTGGGGGGGGCTGCAGGATCAATTTTGCCGATGAACGATTTACGCGACGTTCCCAGCAAAACCGGGCACCCCAGGCCATGGAAGATCGCCAGACGCGATAACAGTTCCAGATTATGCGACAGCGACTTGCCAAATCCAATGCCCGGATCGACACAGATACGATCCCGCGCAATCCCTGCCCGTTCGCAACTTTCGATCCGGTCCAGCAGATAGTCATAAACATCCAGAACCGCGCAATCATATTGCGGGTTTTCCTGCATCGTGCCCGGCTCGCCCTGCATATGCATCAGTATCACCGGCTTGCCGGATGCGGCGACAACTTCCATTGACCGCTCATCCCCCTCAAGCCCGGTAACGTCATTGATGATGGCCGCACCGGCCTCAATCGCGGCCTCCATCACGCTTGCATGACGGGTATCAATGGAAACGCAATGGCCGTCTTCGGCCAACGCACGGATCACCGGAACAACGCGGGCGATCTCGTCAGCCTCGGAAACGGCTTCCGCCCCCGGACGGGTCGATTCACCGCCAATATCAAGGATGGATGCCCCCTGTGCGGCCAGCACGCGGGCGCGTGCAATCGCCTGATCGGTGGAGTTGTAATCCCCACCATCGGAAAAGCTGTCTGGCGTGACATTGACGATGCCCATGACATGGCAGGACGCCATATCAAGCCCGGCAAAATCGGCGCGCTTGGTGGTCAAACGGTTCAGAACGTCATTGATTTCATCAACACGCCCTGAATTCTGGACCCAGCCTTCAAGGGCCAGCAACGGCAGGATCATGCTTTCAGCCCCGCCGCCTTCGCGACGACGGATGATTTCAAGTGCCGAAAATCCGCGGCGCGATCCGGCCAACGGTAACGTATTGGGATCATCGGCATGGTCGATGAAACCGGTAGGTGCGTAATATAACGGTCCGCCAAAATCAGCGAAGCCCCGCACATCGGCGGGGCTTCGCAGGACCGATCCTTCGATCTTGTCCATCAGTCTCTTTCAGTTAGCTGCCCGGCTGCGGCTCCGGGGACAAATCCCCGCCACCTTCACCCGGGTTTTCCTTGCGTGCGCCACCAGTGGTCGGAACCGTCGAACGGCGTCCGCCGCCCGTGTCCTTGCCGCTGCCATTGGAATGGCCCGAACGGTTGATTTCCTCACCACGCAGAAGCGCCTCGATTTCCTTGCCCGACAGGGTTTCGTATTCCAGAAGCCCCTTGGCAAGAACATGCAGATCGTCAAGTTGCTCGGTCAGAACCCGCTTGGCGAAAACATAAGCTTCGTCCGAATAACGACGAACCTCCTCATCGATCAGCTGCGCGGTTTTTTCGGACACGTTCTTGTGCTGGGCAACGCTATGTCCCAGGAACACTTCTTCCTGGTTATCAACATATTTGACGTTACCAAGCAGGTCCGAGAACCCCCATTCAGTCACCATCTTGCGCGCGTATTGCGTCACCATATTGATGTCCGAAGACGCACCCGTCGTAACCTTGTCCTTGCCAAAGATGA
>CAMPHD010000211.1 GCA_946885765.1 uncultured Thalassospira sp. | reverse complement strand
GACGGGCTTTGATGCCTATCTCGGCATGTTGTGTGTTGATGTGCTAGCAAGCCTTCCCGAGGCCCGGCGCAAGGGCAAAATGTGCCAGGCGGTTGCGCGGCATGCGGTGCAATTTTCGACATGGCAGTCGCTGTCACAGGCGGGCGTGGAAAATTCGGAAATGGCGGCACTGATGGATGACTGGCTGCATAAATGCCCGGTTTCGTGATCGGGCTTTGTGGCCTAGTCCATCGGTCGCTGGCGCATCTTTTTGACATCGCCGCGTTTCTTTTTCGTGTCGACCCGTTTGCGTTTCGCCGACAGGGACGGGCGGGTTTTGACGCGAAATTTTTTGCGTTCGGCGGCTTTGCGCAACAGTGCCAGAAGCCGTTCTATCGCATCCTGCTTGTTGCGTTCCTGGGTGCGGTAACGCTGCGCGTCAAAAATGATTTCGCCGTCATTGGTCAGCTTGCTGCCTGCCAGTTCGCGCAATCGATCACGCACGCGTTGCGGCAATTCCGTCAGGTCATCGATGCGCACGCGCATTTGTACCGCGGTCGATACTTTATTGACGTTCTGGCCGCCAGGTCCGGATGCGCGCACGAACTGGAATTGCAGGTGGCGTTCATCAAGATAAAGATCATTTGAGATTTCGAGCATGGCGGATCGTCTAAGTAATAGGGGCGATAAGTTGTGCGGCGAATTTGCACTGCGGATGCCCGGAAACCGGTGGGTGCTGTCGATTGAAAATCGATCACATTCCACCTACATTGAAGGCACTTACCCTGTCAGGGGCGGGCAGGGCTGTAAACAGGAAATAGGACGTGCAGGCATCGTATCTTTATCTGGCCTTGGGCTGGCTGTCAGTTGGACTTGGCATTGTTGGCGCTTTTCTGCCGCTCCTGCCGACGACGCCCTTCATGTTGCTGGCTGCCTGGCTGTTTAGCAAGGGTTCCCCGCGTCTGCATGCGTGGATTTATAACCACCCGCACTTTGGCCCGTCCATCCGGCACTGGAACGAACATGGTGTGATCAATCGCCGGGCCAAAATCATGGCGATGTCGGCCTTTGTCGTGGTGATTGCCGCATCCCTGATCTTTGTCGAGAACCGCTGGGTCGTGATGATCCAGTTACTGGTCGCGATCCCGGTCAGTTGCTTCATCCTGTCGCGCCCGTCGCATATTCCTGCGCAAATCCCGGTGCCGCAAGCCGGAGAGCCGCACGCCTGAAAATCAGGTGCCCGATTTCCGGGTCAGTTCTTCCTGACAGGTTTCTTCAAGCTTATCGAGTTCATCAAGTGTCGCATCGATATCCTGACGCTGTTTGCGCAGGGTATCGCGGCGTTCATTGATTTTATCAACAAGGATGGTCAGCTGCATGATTTCGCTGCGGTCCGTATCATACAGGTCCAGCAGGTCGCGGATTTCCTTAAGCGAAAAACCAAGCCGCTTGCCGCGCATGATCAGGCGCAGACGCACGCGGTCGCGCGCGCTGTATATGCGGGTCTGTCCCTGACGCGCAGGCGCGATCAGTTCCTGATCCTCGTAAAAACGGATGGTACGCGTCGTGACGTCGAACTCGCGGGCAAGGTCGGTGATGGAATAGCTGTCGTTCATGACATCCCGTTCAGGTTTACGCTTACGTAAACGAAAACTACATGCTTTCTTGCGCGATCACAATCGGCAATTCTTTTGGCAATTCAACGCAAAACCTGCTGCCTTCGTCCGGTTTGCTTTCCACCGTGATCGTCCCGCCATGCCGGTCGGCGATTTTCTTGCAGATCGCAAGTCCGATACCGGTCCCGGCATATTCACCGTAACCGTGCAGGCGTTTGAAGATTTCAAAGATTGTTGCGTGATATTGCGGTTCGATCCCGATGCCGTTATCGGCAACGAAAACCTTCCAGCTTTCATCGGTTTCCTCGGCATAAATCCGGACTTCACCCGTGTCCGGATCGCTGTATTTAAGGCCGTTTGAAACAAGGTTCTGAAACAGCAGCAAAAGCTGGCTGGCATCGCCGGTCACGGTTGGCAAAAAGCCTTCGCGAAGGATATTGCCTGCCGGACCAAGGCCCGCACGCCGGAAATTTGCGGCAATCGCATCAAACAGGCTGTCAAGCGGCACCGCATGGAACGGTTTGCCGTGTCGGCCAACCCGTGACAGGGTCAGAAGATCGTCGATCATGCGCTGCATGCGTTGCGTGCCATCAACCGCATAATGGATGAATTCATCGGCGGTTTCGTCAAGCTGGTCCTTGTATCGCCGCGCAATCAGCTGTGTATAGCTTGACACCATGCGAAGCGGTTCCTGCAGATCGTGGGATGCTGCATAGGCGAATTGTTCAAGTTCGCTGTTGGAACGTTCCAGTTCCGCCATGGTCCGCTGGATTTCCATCTCGTGGCGTTTACGCTGTGAAATGTCGCGAAGCGTGATGATGTAATGATAGCGCCCGTCTGCGGAAAAATGGCTGATCGCGACTTCCAATGGCACGTTACGACCGTTTTTGGTGCAGGCCAGAACCTCGATCACACCGGTTCCAAGGTCCGTCAGCAAACGGTCCGCAGTCGGTCGATCTGGCGGGGTATGATCGCTGTCAGGTAACAGAAACCGGATGATGTTGCCGAGCTCCGGGTCACCATTCGGGCCGCAAAGTTCCTGCGCACGGGCATTGAGCGGTTCGATATTGCCGTCATCGGATGCGACGAGAATGGCATCGATGGTATTTTGCAAAATTGCACGTGTACGATCTTCGCTGCGTTTGGTCTGATTGACCAGTTCGGCCAGCTCGGCGGCTTGCTGGCGCAAAAGCCGGTCGCGCTGCACGGCAAGCGTCACATCGCGCACGGTCAATGAACACAGTTTTTCCCCGCGCGATGTCCGGATCGGATGAATACGGATCGACTGTTCCATACGTTCGAACGTGGCGGCAAATTGCGGCAATGGTCGCAGCGGCAATGCGCCCTGATTCAGGGACGGCGAAATCACCGCCGGCATCCCGAATTCAAGACAATCCTTGATTGCCTGACATAACCGACCCAGCCGCGTTTCGGGGAAAACAGCACTTAGTCGTTTGCCCAATGCCTGTTCTGCCGAAAGCCCCGAACGGTTTTGCATCCACTGGTTCCAGTGGCATATCGTCCGGTCCGTACCGATCACCACCAACCCGACATCGGCTGTATCAAGCAGACTGCCATACAGATCGGCTGCTTCTGCTGCGTCGGATATATCGACAATCGGCGGAGTGGATTTTGCCATTGTATTGCCCGTCAACCGAGCGTGTCTTCGAGGAACCGGCGTACCAGTTCCTTCAGGGTCTGGATGGAATCAAGATCCATGACAAACAGAACATAACCGTCAATATCGTTCTGGCGCAGCATGAATTGCACATGCAGGATCATCAGAACCGGCATCTTGCCCGATGTTACGTCAAACACCGCCTCGTCATTTAAAAGCGCCCGGCTTTCGCGTTTACGAAATGTCGGCATCGAACAATTGATTGGCTGGCCCAGCACGTTGGCAATACTGCCAAGACAGGCATTCAGGATGATGTTACCGACCTCCATCAGGGCTTCCTGTTCAAGATCGGTCAGGGTATCGAGCGGCACATCGACCTTAAGCAGACGGCGCACCAGTTCAAGGCTGCGCTTTTCAGGGAAAACCAGCATCGCCTCGCCCTTGAACGGGCCATCGAATGTCTGGCTGACGGCGGAAACCACTTCTTCGGGGGACGATGTCAGGTTTGAATCGGAAAACCGTTCGACAAAGGTGATGGTCGGCACCGTCAGTTCGACCGGCTGGTCAACCATTTCCGAAAGCGACGCAGCGGCACGGCCGACTCCGATATTAATCAGCTCGCTGATCGTGTCATGTTCAAGCTCGCTTAGATCGATCATCGCCCGGCTTCCTTGCCTTTCAGATAATCGCAAATCTTTTCCTCGGTCGGCGGTTTGGCAAGGAAATCCATGCCCAGTCCCGCAGCCTTGTTCTGGATTTCTTTCTGTATATTGGCAGTCAGAAGCGCAATTGCAGCATCGGGATAATCCGCGCGCAGCTTTTCACCCAGTTCCAGCCCGTTCATGCCGGGCATGTTGAAGTCGATGACAAGGTAGTCATAGGCATGTTCAGCGGCCATTGCCTGCGCCTTTTCGGCTTCTTCCGCTTCGTCCACCCGCCAGTCGGCAAAGTTGCTGGTGATAAAAGCCTTGACCAGCAGACGGGCAAATTTGCTGTCATCGACAAGCAGGACAGATCGGTTCTGGGACATGTTTTTCTCTGATTTTCGGTTTGTGTTTTGTTGTATCAGCGCCACCCGCAAGGATAGGGACGATTATAGAGTAGGCGCAACCTTGCGTGAAAGCTGTTCGATCTGTTTGGCGATGATATTTGCCGGACGAGGCTCGGAAATCAGGAAGCCCTGTATTTCATCGCAGCCATGTTCGCGCAGGAATTCAAGCTGTTCCTCGGTTTCCACACCTTCAGCCACCACCTTCAGGCCCAGATTGTGCCCCATGATGATAATCGTATTGGTGATCGCCGCATCGTCGGGATCGGTCGTCACATCGCGGACAAAGGACCGGTCAATCTTGATCGAGTTGATCGGTAGCCGTTTCAGATAGGCAAGCGATGAATAACCCGTACCGAAATCGTCAATCGCAATCTGCAGGCCAAGTTTACGCAACTCGTCAAGGATCGAGGCGGACCGCTTGATTTCATGCATCATCACGGTTTCGGTGATTTCAAGCACGATACGCGATGCCGGTGTCGCCGTTTCGTCAAGGATACGCGATATCGTTTCGGTAATCCGGCCTTCGATCAATTGGCGGGGCGACAGGTTGACCGCAATGCTGACCGGCGGCAGGCCCAGCAAATCCCATTCGCGGATCTGATCGCAGACCCGGCGCAATACCCATTCACCGATCCTGCCGATCAGGCCGGTTTCCTCGGCCACCGGAATGAACTGCATCGGCGATATAAAGCCGCGTCCCGGCTGGTTCCAGCGGATCAGCGCCTCAAGGCCGGCAAGCCTGCCGGATGCCAGTTCGATTTTCGGCTGGTAATAAAGTTCAAACTGTTCTTTGGCCAAGGCTTCGCGCAGGTCGGTTTCAATGGCAAGTCTGGCAACGGCACTTTCATTCATCGTCTTGGTAAAGAAATGATAGGTCCCGCCGCCGCGTGCCTTGGCACTATACATTGCCGTATCGGCATTGCGCATCAGGGTCGGGAAATCATCACCATCTGCGGGGCAAAGGGCGATCCCGATGGATGGCGTGATGAATAATTGCCGCCCCTGAATATCGAATGCCGGGGACAGGGCATCAAGAACCGCCTGCGACAGAGTGGCGGCATCCTGCGTTTCGCGCAGGCGCGGAATGATGATCAGAAACTCGTCCCCGCCCAGTCGCCCGATGACCTCCTGTCGGCTGACCACCCGGCGCAGCCGGTCAGCAACCGCCTTTAGCAGCATATCGCCGACATTGTGACCGAGGCTGTCATTGATCAGCTTGAACCGGTCCAGATCGATAAACAGGATGGCGGTGGCGCGGTGGCGCGGGCCGGGCGCATCGCGCTTGTGGCTCTCAAGCGCCATTTTCAGGCTGTATTCCAGCATACTGCGATTGGGAAGATCGGTCAGGGCATCGTGATTGGCCATATAGACCAGTTGTTCTTCATAACGCTTGCGCGCGGTAATATCGTGCAGGACAACGGTGATCAGGGGTGTTTCCGCCTCTGGAATCGGGCGGAAAGCGGCGCTGACCTCGATCTCGGTCCCGCCCATCCGTATCAGGGGTAATGTCAGGCGCTGTTCTGCGAGATGATGGCGCAGGTCAGGTCCGACAAGTTCGGCCAGACTTTCTTCAAAATGCGGAATGGCGCGCGGTGCAACGAATTCCAGAAGCGAACGGTCTTTGGGCGTTTCATCCTCGGCCAAACCCAGCAACGCATGGGATGCATGGTTACATTCGACAATGATGCCGTTTGGCGTGATGGTCAAAATACCGTCCGCCACGTTCTGGACAATGGCACGCAGGCGGGACT
>CAMPHD010000210.1 GCA_946885765.1 uncultured Thalassospira sp. | reverse complement strand
GCGGATCATTCGGTCTTACGGTGACGGCAAGGTCTGTTGATGGCGACGATGTTGCGACGACCAGCGAGACCATTGCGGTCGATGTTGCCGGTGTCGCGGACGCGCCGATACTTGATCTGTCGAATGCCAGTGGTGATGAGGGCAATGCTGTTGCCCTTGATATTGATGCAGCCCTGACTGACAGCAGCGAAACCCTGATGATCACGATTAGCGGTGTGCCCGATGGCGCAACACTTTCGGCCGGAACCGATAACGGGAACGGGACCTGGACGTTAAGTGCGTCGCAGCTAAGCGGTCTGACGATCACACCGGCAAGCGATTATTTCGGAACTTTCGAATTGACCGTGTCGGCCCGGTCACGGGACGGCAACGATACCGCAACCACAACAGCGATCCTTCTGGTGACCATCGAGGAGGAAATCGTCGATCCCGATGAAACCGGATGGGGTGGTGAAGCAAACGAAACTTTCTATACCGGTTCCGGAAACGACACCATCGGTGCAGGTGGCGGGAACGACACTGTCTCGACAAATGGCGGGAATGATACGATCTGGGCCGGGAACGGCAATGACGTGATTTATGCTGGTGACGGCGATGACAGTATCACCGGTGATGGTGGCAACGATTATATCGATGCCGGTGCCGGAAACGATACCGTCCATGGTGGCGAAGGCACAAACACGATCTATGCCGGTGAAGGCAATGACTATGTTACCGGCGGCAGTGGCAGTGACAAGATCCATGCCAGTGGCGGCGATAACATTGTTTATGCCAACGAAGGCGCCAATACCATCCAGACGGGTGCGGGCAACGACACCATTTATAGTGGCAGCGGCGGCGATACCATTATTGGTGGTGACGGTAACAATATCGTCAGTGCCGGTGAAGGTAACAACCGGATATGGACCGGTACAGGTAACGATACGATCAGTGTTGGCAGCAATGACGATTATATCGATGCCGGTGAGGGCAATAACACGGTTACCGGTGGCGAGGGCCGCAATATCATCGTGACCGGCAGTGGTGACGACAGCATCACGGCAGGCAGCGGCAATGATACGGTCGCCTCGGGAGGCGGCAATGATCGCATTGACGTCAGCGGGGGCAGCAACACCGTTTGGGGTGAAGGCGGAAACGACTCCATCCATGGCGGTTATGGTAACGACACCTTCCTTGGTGGTGACGGCAACGACATCCTGACAGCCGATGGTGGAACCAACTATTTCGACGGCGGATCGGGCAACGATACGCTGACCACTGGCTGGGGCAGGGATACGCTATATGGCGGTTCGGGTAACGACATCATTGATGGTGGTGGCGACGACGACTGGCTGTATGGCGAAGACGGTAATGACACCCTGACCGGCGGGGCAGGACGTGACACCCTGTCTGGCGGCGATGGTGCCGATATGCTGCTGGGCGGGGATGACGACGATACCCTGATCGGCGGTACCGGTGATGACCAGCTTTACGGCGGTGGCGGATCGGACCTGTTTATTTTCAATATGGGTGACGGGGCGGATCACGTGGATGGCGGGGCCAATGGCTGGACCACCGATACCATCGAATTGCATAGCGCCAATGGTGGCAATATCGATTCGAGTGACTGGACCATCGTTCTGGATGAAGGCAGCATTACGAAATCGAAACACAACTATATGGAACTCTCCACCGATTCGTCGGGAACCATTGTATTTTCTGATGGAACCGAGTTGACATTTTCCAATGTCGAACGTATCGAGTGGTGACGAAAAGGCGCTTTGGATGCCGTCGGGACGCAATCTCGGCGGCATTGCCGGTTTTCTGGGGGAATTCACCCTGTCGCGATTGACAGCCATGGTGTGAAGTCCTATACAGCGGACCTCGAATTTTATTGGATTACCTTTATTAGAACGGAGTAAGTGCAGTGAAGCGCACCTACCAGCCCAGCAAACTCGTACGGAAACGCCGCCACGGCTTCCGTTCCCGCAGCGCGACCGTCGGTGGCCGCCGTGTGCTGACCGCACGCCGCGCCAAGGGCCGCAAGCGTCTGTCGGCCTAATGTTGTGACCGTTTCGGTGGAACGCTTGAAAAAGCGCGCAGAATTTCTTCGCGTCGCAGGCACCCGCCGGAAATGGGTTACACAAGGATTGATCCTTCAGGGCGCTCCGCGTCCCGGGATCAAACCGGACACAGAATACGCCGGTGAGGATCGACTCGCACGAGTCGGATTTACCGTCACCAAAAAGGTGGGCAAGGCCGTCGTTCGCAATCGCGTTCGGCGGCGTTTGCGTGCTGTGGCAGATCAATTGATGATGGAAATGGCATTGCCCGGTTGGGATTATGTCGTGATCGGTCGTCAACAGACCATTGACCGGGACTTTGAAAAACTGGTTGATGACATGCGGTTTGCCCTGCGGCGTATCCCTGATGCCAAACCTTCTGCCCCGGATGGTCAACGGCCCCGCAAGGGACGTGGATCCAGACCCGGTGGTGTGACGAAGGCAGGAGACTCTGCGAAATGAGTAACCTTCCCGGATCGAATGTGGGCCCCTTGGCGTGTCTTCTTCAAATCGCGGTTCGCGGCTACCAGCTCTTTTTATCGCCCTATATCGGGTGGTCCTGCAGATATCAGCCGACCTGTTCGGCCTATATGATGGAGGCCCTTGCCTGCCATGGGGCAATAAAAGGCGGCTGGATGGGTTTTAAGCGGATAATGCGTTGCCATCCATGGGGGGGTCATGGTTATGATCCCGTGCCCGGATGTGGCTGTGAACAAAACAAAGCGCCGTCGGAGGATGAACTCCGGTTAACGGCGCTTTAGTCATGTAAATAGAATACCGGTCAGGCGTTCTTCGCCGCCGGACGAAAGCGGAAAGAGGCGATGAACGAACAACGTAACCTGTGGATTGCGATTGCAGCTTCGGTCGCAATCCTTGTCGGGTTCCAATTCTTTTTCGCTCCCGAACCTGCGCCGCAGGATCGGGAAGCGCAAGTTCGCGAACAACTTGACGTCAATGGCAATACTGTACCGCAGGCTGCCTCGAACGTGCCCAGTGTGCCGGGTGGTGCTGCACCGGCGGCTCCGGTCGTCAACCGCGACGCAGCACTTGCAAAAGCTCCGCGTATCAAGATCGAAACCCCGCGTGTCGAGGGTTCGATCCGTCTGGTTGGTGGCGTGATTGACGACATCCAGTTGCAGGATTATCGCGAGACCGAAGAACCGGACAGTCCGCTGATCCACGTTCTGAACCCGACCGGTAGCGACAACGCATACTTTGCCGAATTTGGCTGGGTTGCCGCCGACAAGTCTGTCAGCGTTCCGAACAGCGATACCCAGTGGATCGCAAGTTCCAATGAACTGACGCCGGCAAAACCGGTAATGCTGAGCTGGGACAACGGCAGTGGCCTGACCTTCAACCGCGAAATTTCGATCGACGAGAACTATATGTTCTCGATCAAACAGTCGGTCAAAAACGACAGCGGTTCCGATGTCACCCTGTATCCTTACGGCCTGATTTCGCGCAAGGGCAAACCGACCACGGCAGGGTTCTATATCCTGCATGAAGGCCCGCTTGGTGTCATTGACGGCACCCTGACCGAAATCGATTATGATGATCTTGCCGAAGACGGTGCCGTGGAAAAGAAAACCACTGGTGGTTGGCTTGGCATTACCGACAAATACTGGCTGGTTGCGCTGGCGCCGTCCTCGGACGAGGCACTGACCACACGTTTCAGCCACCATGTTGCCGAGAATTCCGACAAATACCAGACCGATTATCTTGGTGCGGCCCGCACGGTTGCGGCCGGTGCCGAAGCGGCTTCGGAAACCCGTCTGTTTGCCGGTGCCAAGGAAGTGTCTGTTCTGGACGCTTATGCCAATGAATATGGCATCACCAATTTCGACCTCGCGATTGATTTCGGCTGGTTCTACTTCCTGACCAAACCGTTCTTCCTGTTCCTGCAGTGGCTGAACCATCTGGTTGGCAACTTCGGCGTTTCCATCCTGATCTTCACCGTTCTGGTGAAGGCCGTGATGTTCCCGTTGGCCAACAAGTCGTACAAATCCATGAGTGCGATGAAGAAACTGCAGCCGCAAATCACCAAGATGCGCGAGCAGTTCAAGGATGACCGCCAGCGTCAGCAGCAGGAAATGATGGCGCTTTACAAGCGCGAGAAGATCAACCCTGCTTCGGGTTGCCTGCCGATTGTGGTTCAGATTCCGGTATTCTTCGCACTTTACAAGGTGCTGTTTGTGAATATCGAAATGCGCCACGCACCGTTCTTTGGCTGGATTCAGGACCTTTCGGCACCGGATCCGACGTCGCTGTTCAATCTGTTTGGTCTGATCCCGTGGGATCCGCCGCAGATGCTGATGATTGGTGTATGGCCGCTGATCATGGGGATCACCATGTTCTTGCAGCAGAAGCTGAACCCGGCACCGGCTGATCCGACGCAGGCCAAGATCATGATGTTCCTGCCGCTGATCTTTACCTTCATGCTGGCAAGCTTCCCGGCGGGTCTTGTGATCTATTGGGCATGGAACAACACGCTGTCGATCGCACAGCAACGTTACATCATGTACAAGATGGGGGTTTGATCCCCCATCCTTCCCGCGCGGGCGTGCTGCGCCCTGCGGGCTCAAGGAACGATAATGACCGAAGAAAAATTGCCATCGGCAACTGCAATCCCGACATTTGAATCGGCTCAGATCGAAGCCGGGCGGAAACTGTTTTCCCGCCCGGTTACTTTCATGTTGGGGGTGGCGCAACTTGAACAGCTACCGCCCGAAGACAAGATCGAAATCTGCCTTGCAGGCCGGTCCAATGTTGGAAAATCCAGCCTTTTTAATGCCATAACCGGCCGCAAGGATATGGCCCGGACGTCAAACACGCCCGGTCGGACCCAGCAGCTGAACTATTTCGACCTGGACGGTGCCCTTAATATTGTCGATTTACCGGGCTATGGTTTTGCCAAGGCACCCAAGGATATCGTCGATACATGGCAGAATGTGATCAAACAATATCTGCGCGGACGTGTGACGTTGCGTCGTGTGTTTGTTTTGATCGATTCCCGGCACGGCTTTATGAAGGCCGATCTTGAAATGATGAAGATGCTTGATGAAGCTGCCGTGTCTTATCAGATTGTGCTGACCAAGGCCGACAAGCTTAAAAAAGGCCAGATGGAAAAACGCATTCGCGAAGTGGTCGAAGCGGTGAAAAAACATCCTGCTGCCCTGTCGCAGCTTTTCGCGACATCAAGCGAAAAAGGCACTGGCCTTGAGGCGCTTCGCGCAGAAATCGCAACGCTGCTATAATTACCCGATAGCGCTCGTATAACGATTGGGGAAAAGACATGAACGAAGAAGTCCGTTCTGAAGAAGAAAACTCGGAATCCAGCGCGTACCGGACGCTGGCACGTGCCAAGGTCCTGTCCGAGGCTCTTCCCTATATGCGACGCTATAACGGTCAGACGATCGTGGTTAAATATGGCGGGCACGCAATGGGCGACCCGGAACTGGCACGCCTGTTTGCCCAGGATATGGTGCTGTTAAAGCAGGTCGGCATGAACCCGATCGTTGTGCACGGCGGCGGTCCGCAGATCGGTCAGATGCTGAAAGAGCTTAACATCCAGTCCGAATTTGTTGACGGCCTTCGCGTGACCGACCAGCAGACCATCGACGTTGTCGAAATGGTTCTGGCCGGCAAGATCAACAAGGAAATCGTTTCGAACATCAACCGAGCCGGGGGTGTCAGCGTTGGTCTGTGTGGCAAGGATGCCCATCTGATCAAGGCGCGCAAACTGCAACGCACCAAGCGCGATCCCGAAAGCAATATCGAGAAGGTCCTTGATCTGGGCTTTGTCGGTGAACCGGTCGAAGTCAATCCGCATGTGCTTGATTGCTTCATCAATACCGACATTATTCCGGTAATTGCACCGATAGGGGTTGGTGAAGACGGTCAGACATACAATATCAATGCTGATACGGCTGCCGGTGCCATTGCACAGGCTGTCGGTGCCCGTCGTCGGCTCGGGGGCGGCGAGGCACTGGCCGTC
>CAMPHD010000209.1 GCA_946885765.1 uncultured Thalassospira sp. | reverse complement strand
TCACGGCAAGCCCCAATCCGATGACGGCCATCCCGCCGATCTGGCGCAGTGCCAGCGTTTCGCCAAGAAACAGTACACCCAGCAGGATCGCACTGACCGGGATCAGGAAGGTGACGAGCAGAAGGTTGCTGGCCCCCGCACGGTTCAGAAGCTGGAAATACAGGATATAGGCCAGCGCCGTGCTAAACGCTGCGATGCCCAGCACGGCAAGGATGGTTTCGGTTTTTGGAAACGGCAGGTTCCAGGGGGTATCGATAAGGATACAAAGCGGGATCAGCATCAGGCTTGATGCACTGGTTTGGCCTGCGGCCGTGAGGATCGGCGGGCTGTTTTTGAAACGCCGGCCAAACACCCCCGCACACCCATAGGAGACCGCGGCCAGAAGTACTGCAAATGGCGCAAGTGCGGCGATGTTTGTCACATTGCTTATGCGGGCTTCCACGGCACCGGGCAGCCCGATGACGATGATAACGCCGATAAAACCGGTCAGAACGCCAATCACCTTGCGCCGCGACAGCTTTTCATTTTGCGTCGCTAGATGCGCAATGATCAGGGTGAAAAGCGGCGTCGTCGCATTCAGGATTGCCGCCAGACTGCTTGCAATATGGGTCTGTCCCCAGACGATAAGGCAAAAGGGGATCAGATTGTTAAGCGCCCCCATGACAAGAAAACCCAGCCATATTTTCGGGTCATGCGGGATCGCGATATGGCGTAACAGAACCACCCACCACAGGATCATCGCGGCAATCGCCACCCGCCCCAGAACAAGGGTAAAGGGCGGCAAATCGACAAGCGCGATTTTGGTAAAGAAAAACGACCCGCCCCACAGCACCGAAAGCACAATCAGCATCAACCAGCTCCGCCCATCCATGCGCGGGGACGGGGCATTGCTCTGGTTGATTTTCCCCGGTTCTGGCCGGGGGGCTTTTGGGCCTGCCGGAATGCGCCTTGCCAGTGTGCGGTTGCGCTCATGTTCCGGGTAAAGGGCAATCCAGGTATCCGTGCTCATATCCATGATCCGTCTGAAATGTGGTGGTGACGGAATGGATGTTAAAGCGTGTTGGCGTGGTTGGCTCGCCAGATTCGGACATCAACGCCGGCTATCAAAAATGCTCAGGCAAAAAGCCGCATGCCGCGCTCTGCCGCCATTTTAAAACTGCTCACGACATGCTCCGCCAGGGCATCCTCTGCCGGGCCGGTACCGGGGCGCTTGGCCAGGGTTATGCGGTATTCGCCAAGCTCGGGCAGGCCGTGGTGGGCATCAAGATGGATCAGGCGATCGGAAATCACGCTGATCGGGACCGGACAGATCGCAAGGTCAGCCTCGGTTGCGGCAATCTGGGCCTGACAAAACTCGCTGGTATAGGCAACGCGGTAATTGATCCCGGCTTCGTCAAGCGCCCGCAATGCCATCGCCCGCCAATAACATCCCGGTTCGGCCAGTGCGACCGGAAGCGGGCGTTTTTCAATTGCCATTCCGTTGCGAGCACCAAGCCAGACAAGCGGTTCACTATGGATTGGCGGTTGCGGATCAAGTTCGGGGTCATAGCTGAATACGGCGATATCGGTGGTGCCGTCGGCAATGCGCTGGCGCAACCTTGCGGTCGGACCAAGAAAGACATCGACCTCGACATGCGGGTGGCTGATGGCAAAACGGCGCATGATTTCGGGAATGGCGATGATCCCATTGTCATTTGGCACGCCAAGCTGCACCTTGCCGGTGAAATCCGGGGTGCGGAAGCGTGACATGACCTCATCATTGAGCTGCAGAAGACGTCGTGCAAATCCCAACAGTACTTCGCCATCCGGGGTCAGTCGCACCCGGCGGGTTTCGCGGTCAAACAGGCTGCATCCGACAATCTCCTCAAGCTTCTTGACCTGAAGACTGATGGCCGAGGCACTGCGATTGACCCGTTCTGCCGCGCGCGAAAAGTTGCCGGTTTCACAAATCGCGACAAAGGTCCGCGCCAGATCAAGATCAAGATTTGGCAGGTTTCCGGGCAGAGAGGACATGTGTGATTGCCAATTTATGAGTTTTTTCAATCAAATATGTTAAATCTTCTCGTTTGTCTCATCAATAAGAAATCCTCATCATCTAGCTATCAGTGATTGGAAAAACTTGAAAAGGATGATGGCCATGGTAGCGCAAATTTCATGCGAGCCGACGGTAGCCGCCAAAACCGACGTGACCAGCAGGTCCGATGGGGTGTGGGCCAGAATGGTGGGTTTTTGGGCCAATTGGCGCGTGCGTCGCGAAGCGTATCGGCGGAACCTGCGCGAGGTTGAGGCCATGCTGGCGATGGAAGACTGGATGCTGCAAGACATCTATGGGGTCGAGCATGGTGATATCATCGCAGCCAAGCGCAGCCTTATGGCCAATCGGCACAATCCCGGTTGGCGGCTTTCACGGTTTTTACAGGATCGCATAGAGGCAAACCGGAAGGAAAAGCAAAGGTGGAAAGGGCGATAGAGCTGGATATGGACGATCTGTATTGCACCACCATTCTCTCGGTGCGAGTATCGCCCAAAGTGTCGTGATCACGGCGAATAAATGCCGTTACATACGGTAAAATATAGCGGGATTAAGAATGAAGATCGCAATTCTCGACGACTATCTAGACAGCATTTTTCATCTGCCCTGCTATGAAAAACTGGCCGGGCATGACGTGACGATCCTTCGGCAGAAATATGATGATCCAGCCGAACTGGCCCGTGCGATTGGCGATGCGGAGGCGGTCGTGCTGTTTCGCGAACGCACCAAAATCACTGATGAATTGTTATCGCATTTGCCGGGCGTAAAACTGATCAGCCAGCGCAGCGCCTTTCCCCATATCGATGTTGATGCCTGCACGAAACGCGGTGTTCTGCTGTGTTCAAAACAGGGTGCGGGCAAGGCGCCGTCTTATGCCGCGGCGGAAATGACATGGGCGTTGATCATGGCATCCGCCCGCCAGATTGTCGAACAGAACGCATCGCTTAAAGCCGGTCAATGGCAGACGGGGATCGGCAAGACATTGCGTGGGCGAACAATCGGTATCCTCGGATATGGCAAGATTTCGCGCGTGGTTGCGGGCTATGCCAAGGCGTTCGGGATGAATGTGCTGGTCTGGGCGTCCGAGGCATCGCGCAAGGCTGCCGTCGAAGATGGGCTCGATGTTGCCGCGTCACGCGAGGCATTCTTTGCAGCACCCGATATCATCACGGTGCATATGCGCCTGACCCCGGAAACCCGTGGCACGATTACCGCCGATGATCTGGCGCGGATGCGACCCGAAAGCCTGTTTGTCAACACATCGCGGGCCGGGCTGGTGGTGCCCGGCGCTCTTCTGGCGGCCCTTGATGCCGGGCGGCCGGGCAAGGCCGCAGTGGATGTGCTGGATATCGAGCCGCTTGCCGATCCGAATGACCGTTTTGCCAACCATCCAAATGTTCTGGCGACCCCGCATGTCGGCTTTGTCACCGAGGACGAACTGGACATGCAGTTCGGCGATATTTTCGATCAGGTTGTTGCTTACGCCAATGGCCAACCGATCCACATGATTAATCCGGAAGTTTACAGCATGTCCTGATTGGGCGTGCTGGTGATCGTCCCCGCAGCGTTGTGCAGGCAGTTGCAAAGATGGGATAGGGCGGGGCTGTCGTTTCGCGGGTGATACAGGATACCGATATCGCGATAAAAAGTCTGATCGCCAAGCGAGAGCGTTCGAACACCCGCAGGCAACGGCAGGCACGCCCTCGATAGCGGCAGCAGTGCCACGCCAAGCCCCTTTGCTGTCATGGCGACCATGGTCGGGATATCGTCGATTTCAACGGATTCCTGTGGTGTGATGGCGTGCGAGCGCAAGAAACGGTCGACCTGCCGTCCGCCAAAGGACGTTCGATCATAGCGCAGGAACGGTCGCGATTTCAGGTGATACTGCCAATCGTCATCCGGGCTCTCGGTCGGGGTGATCAAAACATATGGTTCACGTCCAAGCGGGTGCCATAGAAAATCGCGCGGCATGCCGAATGACGGTTTGATCATGACGGCAAGGTCAAGGTCACCACTGTCAAGTTGGTCAAGAAGATAAAGCGAAATCCCGGGTACAATGTGGAGATGCATTTTTGCAAAGCGGTTGCGGAACGGTGCGATGGCATCGGCAAGGATTGTTGAAAGAGTGGTGCCGATCGCGCCGATCCGAAGACGCCCGACGGCGGTTTCATCGGCGTCGGGCGTGCCGAGAGCCTCAATCCGGGCGACAATTTCCTGCGCGCGGGCCAGTGTCCTTTGTCCTGCCGGGTTCAGTATTGCCGAACGGCCTGTGCGTTCAAACAGCTCGAACCCAAGCATTTCTTCAAGGCGGCGCATATGACCACTGACCGCGGACTGGGTCAGGCCGATCTTGTCCCCGGCAGCAGAAAAGGTGCCATAACGTGCAATGGCAAGAAGCGTGCGGAGTTCCGGGATCATGATAATTAATCATATTTTGTGATGCTTGGTGGCGGAATATATCATTTTTCATGAATTGATGAAACGGCTATCCCTTTAAGCACCGCACTCTATTTGACGAGAGGAAATCATGTCAGAAGTACCGATGCGTCCGTTCCACCTGGCCTTTCCGGTTCACGACCTTGCCACTGCACGCGCTTTTTACGGCGATCTTCTGGGGTGTTCTGAAGGTCGCAGTTCCGAGGACTGGATTGACTTCAATTTCTGCGGCCATCAGGTCGTCGCCCATCTTGCGCCGCAGGAATGCGGTAATGTCAGTTCCAATGCGGTTGACGGTCACGGTGTGCCGGTCCGGCATTTCGGCATTGTTCTGCCGATGGACGAATGGAACGAGATGGCGACAAAACTCAAGGCGGCAGGCACGAAATTCGTGATCGAGCCCTATATCCGTTTCAAGGGACAACCGGGTGAACAGGCAACCATGTTCTTTATGGACCCAAGCGGCAACGCTGTTGAAATGAAGGCCTTTGCCGACATCAATCAGCTTTTTGCCAAATAGGCAGAGCCCGAACAGAAACGGCAATGCCAAATCATGGGCATTGCCGTTTCTTTATGTTCTGCCCTTAGTTCGCGGGGAGTGTACTTTTGGCCCGACGCCCCATTTTGGGCATGCGGGCAAATATGGTGATGTTGCCAAGGAAGATCATCACAAGGCCGCTGGCACCAATCGGGGTCCAGACATAGCCTTCAAGGAAAGTGGAAACGGTCAAGGCCACGACCGGGAACAGGACGGTGACATAGGCCGCACGTCCAGCACCTACACGATGGACTAATGCCAGATAGGCAATGAAGGCAATGACAGAGCCCGGAATGGCCAGATACAGCAGGCCGCCAATATAGACAGGATCGGTCGGCATGACCGGGGTCTGGCCGCGCAGCAGGGCAAAGATCAGAAGCATGACCGCACCATATGCCATTCCACGTGCCACCGCGTCGCGGTTGGGTATACCCATGGCGTTCAGTTTGACCGAAACCATGTTGCCCATGCTAAACACCGCGGTTCCACCAAGGGCAAACAAAAGGCCGGTGATGGCATGCGGATTATGCGACAGGGCATAAATCTGGTTGGCAAACAGACATGCAATGCCGCCAAGGCCGAATGCCGCCCCGAAGACAAAGCGCAGACCCGGTCGCTGCCCATAAAAGGCCCAGTTGCCAAGCGCGTTGAAAATGGTCGAAGTGGTAAAGATTACCGCAACAATCCCTGATGCGATATAGCCCGTGGCCGAATACATCAGGATAAAGTTGATGCCAAACAGCCCACATCCCAGAAGCACGATCCAAGGGTGGGCGCGCCACGGAACGGGCTGCCATTTGCGCGACAGGATCAGAAAACCGCACAGCACGACAGCAGCCAGCAGGAAGCGATAGAATATCGACATTTCAATCGGGATCGGCCCGATCTGAAGCTTGATCGCATACCAGGTAAATCCCCAGCAGGCTGTAACGATCAGAAAAAGCAGGGCGGTCATGATAACGGGGCAACTCCGGTGACGAGAGGGGCGGGGCGAAAAACAGGACATGATCGATATGTGGGGCATATCCGAAACC
>CAMPHD010000208.1 GCA_946885765.1 uncultured Thalassospira sp. | reverse complement strand
ATTGTATGGATTTCCTTGATCGTGCCGGGGCGACGGCGCAATGCCACCACCCGGTTGGCCAGTCGCACCGCCTCATTCAAATTATGCGTCACATAAACCGCCGTCATGCCGGTCCGCGCAAACAGGGCGGCAAATTCATCCAGCAGCAAAATCCGCGTCTGCGCATCAAGGGCCGATAACGGCTCGTCCATCAGCAAAACCGCCGGGCGCACCGAAAGCGCACGCGCAATCCCGACCCGCTGCTTCATCCCGCCCGAAAGCTGCTTGGGATACGCATCGCGAAAATCCCAAAGATTGGTCTGCTCCAGCACCTCTGCCACACGCGCATCACGATCCGCCTTGGATAATCCGTGATCTTCAAGAACAAGGCTGATATTGCCCGCCACCGTCCGCCACGGCAAAAGCGCGAAATCCTGAAACACATAGGTCAGCGGGTTAAGGCAGCCGTCCGGGGTGGCCTTGTCGCAAATCAGAATCTCGCCGCGTGTCGGGGCCAACAGCCCGCCAATGATCGACAGCAATGTCGATTTGCCGCAGCCCGACGGCCCGATCAGGGCGACGACCTCGCCCGGTTCGATCCCGAAATCGATATCGCGCAGCGCCTCGACCTGATCATATGAATGGCAAATGCCCTTGATTTGCAGCCGCATGGCACAATCCGTTTATCTGAAATCTACAAATGAAACGACCGGGCCGCGCACAATGGCGGCCCGGTCGGGAAAATATCGGCTTACTCGGTCAAGGCCGGGATGAAGCTGGTATCGATGAATTTCGCCGGATCGGCATCGGCGGAAACATAACCGCGATCCTGATACCATTTGACCTGCGCCTTCACATCGGCAACGTCAAGTCTGGCTTCTTCGGTGATGAACATCGCGCCATTGCGGATTTTCGGATAGGCCTTGTCCGCCGGATCGTTGGCATAGACATATTTATGCACGATCTCCAAAATCTCCTGCGTGGTGTCGCTTTCAACAAGCTTGCCATCCGCATCCGTCGCCAGAAGGGCCGCACGGTAATCCGCGACACCCTTCTGATAGGCGCGCACGAATTTCTCGACCGTCTCGCGGTTTTCCTCGACATTCTCGGTCGAAGTAAACAGGCCCCCCACCTGATAAGGCACGTAATCCTTCACCCAGCCGATAATGTGTGCTGCCCCGGCATTGGCCAGCGGCTTTGCGATATGCGGCACGATGATCATGCTGTCGACCTGCCCGCTTTTAAGCGCGCCGATCATGTTGGGTACTGACTGCAACGGTTTAAGCGACATGCTTTCGGGGTCAAACCCGGCCTTTTCGGCGACATTGCCGATCATGTAATGGAAGCTCGACCCGACCTGCGAAAGCGCAAAGCTATGACCGGGCAATTTATCAACCGATGTCAGTCCGGCCTCAAACGCCGCATTGGACGCCAGAATGGCCGATCCGTCATAACCCGGATCTTCATGCAACTGCGCACCAATAACCTTAAGCGCCCCCTTGGCCGCAAGGTTAAAGAACCCGCCGGTAAACGCCGTCACGCCAAAATCGGCATCGCCCGATGCAATCGCAACCGCAACCGGCTGGGCCGCCTGAAAGATCGAAATCTCGGCATCAAGGCCCTCGTCGGCAAGATATCCCTTTTCCTTGGCAATAAATAACGGTGCGCTTGAAACAAACGCCAGTGCCGCAATATCGACCTTCTCGTTGGCTTGTGCGCCAAACGCCACAAGGGCGCTCGCCCCCATCGCCAACGCAACAACGGTTCCACGCGCCGGCCCTGCCCCGCCCGGCATTACCCTCATCCACAGAATGTTTCCTCCACAGGATCATTTTTTTGAATGCATTATAACCTTCGGAATTTTGTTAGCCGATTTATCGACAAATTGCCAATCTTTGCGCATTTTTCCGCCAAAAGGGTCGATTTCACCCTTAATGCGCAAGTCACCCCGCCCCCTGTTTCCGTCAAGGTCGAATTTGCGCGGGTCTCCCGACATTGCCGTACCACGCTCTCCCATCTTTCCCACGCTCCTCTACCGTCGTTCCCGCGTCCCTCTACCGTCGTTCCCGCGAAAGCGGGAACCCATCGGGCCACAACCTCCATCACCGAAATAGGATACCCCCCCAAACTGGATGCCCGCCTTCGCGGGCATGACGGGGATGGGTCAGACCCCCGATACTTGCCTTGCGCAAAACAACCGTCGCCCCGCCTCTCTATCGCCACTGCCACGGTGCCTGCCCCGCCTCGCTTCCTTTACCCGTCGCCCGCCGCTCTACCGTCGCCCGCTCCTCTACCGTCACTCCCGCGAACGCGGGAGTCCATCGTGCCACCCGCTCCCACGCCGCCGCCAGTAATCCCGCAAATTGCCATCCCCCGCCAAACCGGCTAAAACCGCCAGAGACAAACCCTGCGCACAAAGGCCCCGCATGTCATCAAACCCGGACACCCCAGCCCCAAAACCAAACGGCAAAACCGCGATGATCATCGGGGCGGGTCCGGCGGGGCTGATGGCGGCTGAACGCCTCGCCGGGTCCGGTCATGCGGTCACGATCTATGAAGGCATGCCAAGTGCCGGGCGCAAATTCCTGATGGCCGGGAAATCGGGGCTTAACATCACCCATGCCGAAGACCTCGAAACGTTTTTGTCGCGCTATGGCACCTCGCGCGCACGGCTTGAACCGCACTTACGCAAATTCGGCCCCAACGAAATCCGCGACTGGTGTGCTGGACTTGGCATCGAAACCTTTGTCGGGTCATCCGGCCGCGTCTTCCCGACCGCGATGAAGGCAAGCCCGCTTTTGCGCGCATGGCTTAGGCGTCTGGATGGTTTGGGCTGCAAAATCCATTACCGCCATTACTGGACCGGCTGGGATGAAACCGAAAATGCCGTTTTCAAAACCCCCGACGGCGAAGTGACGGCCAAGGCCGATATCACCGTTCTGGCATTGGGCGGCGGAAGCTGGAAACGGCTGGGATCGGATGGCAAATGGATGGAAATCCTTACAAATGCCGGGATCAGATGCAACCCGTTCAAACCGGCCAATTGCGGATTTGACGTCGCCTGGACCGACCATCTGATCGATAAATGCGCGGGGTCGCCTGTCAAGGCCGTGACGCTCACGGTCGAAACCAAAACCGGCCCGCAAACCGTGCGCGGCGAATTCGTGATTTCCAGAACCGGGATCGAAGGCAGTGCGGTCTATGCCATCTCGGCAGCCCTTCGCGATCAATGGCTTGAAACCGGCGATGCCACCGTAACGCTCGACCTAACGCCCGACCGCGACCTGGCCGATGTCACCGCGCGCTTAAACAAACCACGCGGCAAAAACTCGCTTGGCAATCACCTGCGTAAAGCACTTGGTCTGGACGCCACCAAAACCGCCCTCGTTTTCGAAGTCACCCCGCGCGAAACCCTAAACGATCCCGCCAAACTCGCCACCGCGATCAAGACGCTCCCGCTTAAAATCACCAAACCCCGCCCCATTGACGAAGCCATCAGCACGGCGGGCGGTGTGGCATGGGAAGAACTCGACGAAACCTTCCAGCTCAAAAAACGCCCCGGCACCTATTGCTTGGGCGAAATGGTCGATTGGGAAGCGCCGACGGGGGGGTATTTGTTGAGTGGGTGTCTATTCGGTACAAGAACATCAAGTCAATAGAAACGGAAATATCATGTCCCGGGGATGTTTATTTCTTATTCTTCGCAGATCCGTGTCCTACGTGAACAGATAGTTTTTCTTCAGTATAATGAATTATTTCATTGGTATCTAAGCTAGTAATCCGCTCAATATATAAATCATTATCTCTATCAATTAGCCGCCACTTTTTGACCATCTTACCGGCATGGGCATAAAAATCAGCTCCAGAAATGAATTCTTGTCGGACCTTTCGCTTTCCGGTCCTCCTCAGGTCCTTAACTTTTCCATGAACGCAATCATAAAAACGAACTTGTTCGCTCACTGTTACTTTCAACGTTCTAGATTTTGAACCGCAATCAGGACAGCAAGCATTCGAACCATCGCTAAGTACACTTATATTACTTAGAGCCGCATTACAATTTGAGCAATGAAAGTTTTCTGTAATTTCCCCCATCACTATTCCTATGCCATCGCCAAGAGAGCGCGCTTCATTTTTGTTAGTTACGCACGTATGTTTTCATCTCATTGGTCGTATTTATACCAAGATTCGTAGTCTCTTGAAGTACTTGATGAACGTGCTCCTTTTCCTGTGTTACAGGATGAACACATCAACTGAAGGTTTGTTACGCAATTGCCACCACCTTTTGCCAAAGGGACAATGTGATCATAATGCAAAGAACTATTTTGCGTAATCAACTTTGTTAAGTCGGTTTTGCAGAGAACGCAACGCCCCTTATCCCTGTGATAAATTGAGTTTTTGGCCCACATCGGGATAGAACATCTACGTAGATAACCGGACTTAGTGAATGATTCCGGGGCAAAGGCTGGTGCCGTGTATAATATATATCCAGATACAACTTCCCAGAATGCAGCAAGAGTACCACGGTTTGAGAATAGAACATGAAACACTTGCTTGGTAACGTTCTCACAAACGTCATTAATCAAATCGTCCTGAGACAATTGCTCAAGATACTCATACCCATTTATAAGACTGGGCGCCCGATGATCGTATGATGCAGGGCGCACTTTCATTTCATTTGCCTCAAGCAAATAATCTACCCAGAAGGTTCCTGGGATTTTGTCTTTTTCAGCATCCTCAAAGATGACACTTGATATCACACTTTCTATGAAGGTGTGAAAAGCCGTCCATTTTGGAAAACTCTGTGTCAGGCCAATTGATGCCATGTCTCCAAAAATATCTTCTATATTTCTAATATAGCTGGATGCATCTCGTGTAACGGTATCGACCATCTGGCAAATGTAGTATAGATCAGTAGTTGAGACTTTCTGCAGTTGCGTTGCCAAACTTCATCCCTCCGACCAGCCAACAATCATCTTTATCAAAGATAAACGGCACGAATTTACTTTTCGCCCCATAGTTAAGAATCACTCTTAAAGAAAAAAGGGACAGATTTATTTTTTGTCCCCATAAAGCTTAACACTCAATGACAATGCACAGACCCCACCCTGTTATCCATATGGCAACACTGCCCCGGTGGGGAGCTTTTGCGACAACCGCCGCCATGTTCAACGACTTGGTCAAACGCGATTGAACCCTGTGCCGCGAATGTCGGCACCTGTGCGGTCCCCATCGCAAACAGCGCACTGATCCCCAGAGCCACAATTATTTTCATCAATCTGCCCTCCCTGACACCCCCTTGATGATACACATCTAATACACGTTCGAACACTACCCCTGAGGACAGCCCCGAAAACAAGTTGACAAAATCAACCACACTTTATATTGGTTGATAAAGTCAACCATATAACTGCGCCCGCAACCGCGATATCGGGTGGCATTTTGCCCCGCCTGCCCGCTCCTCGCGCCACCTTGCCATCGCACGCTTTGTTTTCGGAATGTTGCCCCACATGAAGATATCCAAAACCATCCACGCCGACGGATTGCCGCAGCCCCAGCGGTCATTCGCCATGATCGCCGTGTTGCTGACCGTCATGATGGCCGTTCTTGACGGCTCGATCATGAATGTCGCCCTGCCCGCCATTGCGCACGATCAGAATGTCAGCCCGGCGCACGCCATCTGGGTCATCACCGCCTATCAGCTTGCGGTTGTCGTTGCCCTGCTGCCCCTGTCCGCCCTTGGGGAGGCGATTGGCTTTCGCAAGGTCTATCTGGCCGGGATGGTGATTTTCGGCATTGCGTCGGCCCTGTGCGCCTATTCCCCCAATATCGAATTTCTGACCTTCGCCCGCGTGTTGCAGGGTTTGGGTGGTGCGGCGCTCATGAGCATCAATGCAGCCCTCATGCGCCACAGCGTCCCGCAGGCAAAACTTGGCCGCGCTATCGGGCTGATTGCCATGGTGGTGTCGATCTCGGCTGCGGCTGGCCCCACCATCGCCTCGGCCATTCTCGCGGTCACGACATGGCACTGGCTGTTTCTGATCAATATCCCGATTTCGATCATCGCGATTGTCCTTGGCACATTCGCCCTGCCCTATACCAAACCAACCCGCACCCGGTTTGACTATTTAAGCGCAGTCCGGCATGTGCTGGCCTTTGGCGGGC
>CAMPHD010000207.1 GCA_946885765.1 uncultured Thalassospira sp. | reverse complement strand
ATCAATTGATCATGATCGGGCGCGAGGTGTTCAAGCCGCTTGCTGCCCGTCCGGGGCTCTGGGCATTCTGGTGGCCACGGTTCGAGAGGATTGCCCGCTGGTTCATCCAGACGGAGGCCGCACGCCGGGATCATGTGCGCAAATCCTATACCGAACAATCCGGGACGCTTGAAACCGCGACAGGGTTCGAGGTTTATGCCCGTGCGGACCGGATTGACATGCTGCGCGATGGCGGGATCGCGATCATTGACTACAAAACAGGGATGCCGCCCAGCCAAACCGATGTTGCCAGTGGTTTCGCACCGCAATTGCCGCTTGAAGCCGCCATTGCGCAGGATGGCGGATTTAAGGATGTCCCGGCCGGTCCACCGGCTTCGATGGCGTTCTGGAAACTTTCCGGCGGTGATCCGGCCGGTGAAATCCGCGAGATCGATACTAAACGCATGAAAACCACGCCGGCAGAACTGGCGCGTGATGCGGTGGCCGGGGTGAATGTACTGGCCAAGGCCTTCGCAGATGAAAAAACGCCTTATCTCAGTGTGCCGCATCCTGATCATGCGCCGAAATATTCCGATTACGTCCATCTGGCGCGTCTTCGCGAATGGATGGGCAGCGAGGATGTCGAGGCGGCGGACGGCAATGAGAACAAGGATGGTGACGCATGACCGAAATTCGCGGTACCGATCCCAATATCCTGCAACGAAATGCGTCCGACCCGATGGCGTCGGTCTGGGTGTCGGCATCGGCCGGTGCGGGCAAGACAAAGGTTCTGTCGGATCGGGTGTTGCGCCTGATGCTGTCGGGGACCGAACCCCATCGCATCCTGTGTCTGACCTTTACCAAGGCCGCCGCGGCGGAGATGGCCAACCGTGTCAATGAACGGCTGGGTCATTGGGCAACCATGGAAGATCGTGAACTGCATGACGATCTTTTCAATCTGGCAGGAACCGTGCCCAGTGGCGATGAAACGCGTCGGGCGCGCCGCCTGTTTGCCTCGGTCCTTGATGCGCCGGGCGGGATGAAAATCCAGACGATCCATGCCTTTTGCCAGTCATTGCTGCGTCGCTTCCCGCTTGAGGCCGGTCTGGCACCGCATTTTGAAATCATGGACGACCGGACTGCGGCCGAAACCATGGCCGATGTGCAGGAAGAAGTTCTGGCCTTTGCCCGAAATGGCCGGGATGACGATCTGGCGGATGCGCTTTCGGTCGTGACCGGACAGGTTCGCGAAGGTGCCTTTGGCGAAGTCATGGGTGAACTGGCGCGTGAACGTGGCCGTTTGAAACGCATGCTGGCCCATCATGGCGGTGCAAACCGGATGCGAGATGCGGTTTATGCAGCCCTTGGTGTTCCGGTCGGGCAGGACGAGGATGCTGTATTGCGCAAGGCCCTGTCTGATGATGCGTTTGACCGCGACGGCCTGATGCGCGGGTTGGCCGCGTTGGAGGCCGGGACCAAAACAGATCAGGATCGCGTTCCGGCACTTGCCCAGTTTCTTGAAAAAACCGGTATCAAGGATCGATTGGCGGTGTTTTCCGATTATCGTGGCGTGTTTTTCACCGCGGCGGGTGAACCACGCGCCAAGCTGATTACGAAAAAGGCCGCCGAAAATCACCCGATGGGGGCGGATGCGCTCGAAGCGGAATGTGCGCGTCTGATCGAAGTCGACCGTTTGCGCAAGGCCGCCGCCTTGGCCGGGGCGACTGCGGCCCTGATCAGCATCGGAAATGCGATGCTGGATCGTTATGCCGCCAAAAAGGCCCTGCATGCCCGACTTGACTATGATGATCTGATCCTGACCAGCTTGCGGTTGTTGCAACAGCAGGCCGGGATTGCCGGATGGGTTTTGTTCAAACTCGACGAAGGGCTTGATCATATCCTGATTGACGAGGCACAGGACACCAACCCCGAACAATGGGAAGTGGTGCGCATTCTGGCCGAGGAGTTCTTTGCCGGTGCTGGGCAACATGATGAAAAGCCACGGACAATCTTTGCCGTTGGGGATGCGAAACAATCGATTTACAGCTTCCAGCGCGCAGATCCGGAAAAATTCACCCAGATGCGGGCCTATTTCCGTGAACGGGCGCGCGAAATCGAAGCCGAATGGCGCGAAGTCCCGATGAACATATCCTTCCGGTCGACCGATGCGGTTTTGGGCACGGTGGACCGGGTCTTTGCCGGGATGATCGCAAAGCAGGGGGTCGGCGATGATGGTGCTGATGTCAGCCACAGCCCGTTCCGCGTGGGGCAGGCCGGGCGGATTGAATTATGGCCCGCGGTCGAACCGCAGGAACGTGACGCCGAAGACCCATGGACGCCACCAACCCGCATCGTGCGCCTTGAAGATCCGGAAATCAGGCTGGCACGGGTCATTGCCGGGCGTATCCGCCATGCCATCGACACGGGCGAGAAACTGATATCGCGGGATCGTCCGGTGCGGGCAGGTGATTTCATGATCCTGGTGCGCCGTCGTACCGCCTTTGTCGATGAAGTCGTCAAGGCGCTGAAGGAACGCAATGTCCCGGTCGCCGGTGTTGACCGCATGCAGATCACCGATCAGCTTGCCGTGATGGACCTGATCGCCTTTGGCCGGTTCCTTTTGATGCCCGAAGATGACCTGACATTGGCCGAGGTGCTCAAAAGCCCGCTGATCGGGTTTGACGATGATCAGTTGTTTGCGATTGCCCATAACCGTCCGCGCACCCTGTGGCTTGCCTTGCGCGAAAAGGCGGGCAGTGATGATGCCGATCCGGCCTTCCTTTCGGCCTATCAATTCCTGTTCAAATGGCTGGGGCGGGTTGATTACGAACGCCCGTTCGAACTGTTTGCCGAACTTCTGGGTGGGCGTGGTGATGATGCGCGCGGGGTGCGCGCACGTTTGGTCGGGCGGCTCGGGATCGAAGCAAACGACCCGATTGACGAATTCCTTAACCTCGCGATGGGATACGAAGCCGATCACGCGCCGACCTTGCAGGGGTTCCTGCACTGGCTGATGGCAGGCGACGCCGAAATCAAGCGTGACCTTGAACAAAGCGGCCGTGACGAGGTCCGGATCATGACGGTGCATGGGGCCAAGGGCCTGCAGGCGCCCATCGTATTCCTGCCCGATACCATGCAGGTACCAACACAGGCGCCCAACCTGTTCTGGCAGGAAGATCGCGATCTGATGTATTGGCTGCCGCGTGTGGCACTGGAAACCGATGTGGTGTCGCGTCTGCGTGATGGTATCGCGATCAAGCGCGATCAGGAATATAACCGCCTGCTTTATGTGGCGCTGACGCGCGCCGAAGACCGGCTTTATATCTGCGGCTGGCAGGGAAAGCGCAAGGCACCCGATCATTGCTGGTACAATCTGTGTCAGCAGGCCATGGAGGGCTATGCCCGGCCCGAGCCGTTTGATTTTTCTGATTTTTCAGGGTCCGGTTGGGCGGGTGATGGCTGGGTATGGGAAACCGATCAGCGCGAAGCGCCCCGGGCAGACAAGGTCGAAACGGCGAGCGGTGCGACTGATTTGCCCAAACGGACCCTGATCCGCGATATCGCCCCGATCGAGGCCTTTCCGCCCAAGCCATTGGCACCCAGCCGCCCGCTGGAAGAAGAACCGTCTGTGCAATCGCCATTGGGCGGGGATCAGGGCCAAAGCTTCAAACGCGGCCTTCTGATCCACAAACTGCTTGAATTGCTGCCGGACCTGCCTGAAACCAAAAGGCGGGCAGCCGCCGAACGGTTCCTTGCCCAGCCGGTTCATGCGCTTGATGCAGACCAGCAGCGCGAAATCACCAATGAAATAAACGCGATTTTTGAAAATCCCGAATTCGCACCTGTTTTTGATACCGGATCAAAGGCCGAGGTGCCGCTGGTCGGGATCGTCGGCGGGGACGTCGTTTCTGCCCAGATTGACCGTCTGGTCGTGCGTGAAAACGAGGTCATGATCGTTGATTTTAAAACAAATCGCCCACCCCCGCGTGATGTCGAGGGCACACCGCGTGCCTATCGTCGGCAGATGTCGATTTACCGGGCTGCATTAAGCCAGATGTATCCGGACAAACGCATTCGCTGTTTCATCCTTTGGACCAACGGACCATGGATGGTAGAGCTGCCCGAACACATCATGAGACTGTAACGCGCTTGACGTTTGCGTCAGTGCTGCCTACCTTTGCCTCCATACAGCGGATCGAGGTGAGCGGTTTACCCACTTGGCCTCGTAACAACCAGGAACTGATAGTATGACCACGATTAAAGTATCCGATACTTCGTTCGATTCCGACGTTCTGGGTTCCAACGACCCGGTTCTCGTCGATTTCTGGGCGGAATGGTGTGGCCCGTGTAAACAGATCGCGCCGTATCTGGACGAAATTGCTGGCGAACTGGGCGGCAAGCTCAAGATTGCCAAAGTAAACATCGACGAAAACCCGAACACCCCGGCGAAATACGGTGTGCGCGGTATCCCGACCCTGATGATCTTCAAGGGTGGCGAAGTTGCAGCGATGAAAGTTGGCGCGCTGCCCAAAAGCGCTCTGGTTGACTGGATCAATCAGTCGATCTGATCATCTGATCGGTGACGATCTTAAAACATCAAAAGGCGGGCTGTGTCATGCAGCCCGCCTTTTTCTTTGGGCTTTTTCTTTGGGGCTGTGGAACAACGCGCTAAAAGACAAGGGGCTGATCCGGTTTTCGGAAAATTCAAGGGGATGACATGAATCTCAAGGCGTTGCGCCTGTTTCGATTGACGGTACTGCACGGGACCCTGTCCGGTGCGGCGGCAGCCGCCAATTTAAGTCAGTCCTCGGCAAGCCGGATGATTGCAACGCTTGAGGCAGAGCTTAAAATTCCTTTGTTCGCACGCATCAATCAGCGTCTTGTCCTGACGCCTGAAGGTGAACGGTTTTTTCAGGAAGCCGGCCATATCCTGAACGGGGTCGAGGAAATTCCCAAGATCGCACGCGAAATTCGCGAGGAAGTGGTCGATACCCTGCGGATCATTACGGTGGGTCCGATTGGCGCGTCCCTTTTGCCACCGATCATTGACATCCTGCATGGTGAAAATCCCGATCTGAAATGCAAGATCGATATCGGTACGCGTGCAGATGTTGAAAATCTCGTCGGGTCGCGGCGCTATAATCTCGGTCTCCTGGCTTTGCCGATCCGCAATGCGGTGGTTGAGCTGGGCCTCGAACCTGTTCTTGAAGCACGGACCCAGGTTTTATTGCCCGTCGGGCATCCGCTTGCCGAACTGCAATCTGTTCCGGCCGAAAGACTGGCGACCGAAAAGTTCGTTTCGTTACGTGCCAATCAAATCTGGCGACAACGTCTGGATCGGGTGTTTGAAAGCATTGGCAAGCTGCCCGATATCAGCCTTGAAATCGGATCAAGTCTTCTGGTGCCGAAATTCGTTGAAAGCGGCTATGGTCTTGGTGTGATGGATTTGATCAATAGTGCGTTCAGCGATCCGACACGAACGGTTTTGCGGCCAATAGAACCAGAATTCTGGCTGCCTTATGCCTGTGTGATGCCGCCCGCGGGCAAAAGCGGGATTGCGATGCGGTTTATCGAACTGCTGCGCGAACATGTCGCGCAGCGTTGTCTGGATGATGCGAATTACGCCGCGGGTGTGCGCCCGTTTCAGGCACCGTAAGAACCCAGCATATCAATGTGGATGCGTAGCGCCTGAATCGTTTCTGTGGCGCGTTTGGCGGTCTCGAAAGCGATATCGGTGCTGCATCCGGTATATCCGGCCGGATCAAGGGCGTCCTGCAATGCGGCAATATTCCCGTATCGGGTTTGAACGGCGGGTTCCATGAACAGGGCATCTTCAAACGAACAACCGGTTTCTTCGGCTTTGACGATGGCATGATGGACAATGTCATGGGCCTTCTGGCGTCCGGTTTCCGTTGCCAGTTCCAGCATGATCTTTTCCGACATCAGCGGTGCCGGATTAATCATCAGGTTGCGCTGCATGCCCTCGCGATTCGGTTTCAGATGTCCTAACAGCGTTTCGAGTTTCGTTGCCGTCTCATAGCCGGAGACTCCCGCCGCATCGATCAAATCGTAAAGCCGGAAGTTATAGGCCGCATCGCCTTCATGGCTGGGGCGGCAGGCTTCCAGTGCAGGCGCGGTCATGGATCGCAGATTGGCGCTCTCGCTCAGCAAGGCGACGAC
>CAMPHD010000206.1 GCA_946885765.1 uncultured Thalassospira sp. | reverse complement strand
CCATCAACATGATGGGCTTTCAGGCCGACAAGGTCGGCAAGATAAAACTCGTCTTCGTCTTCCGTTTCCGGCAGGGCCGTCCGCGGTACATAAAGCTTGGTACCTCGCAGCCGTTCGGCGGCGTCCCGGTCGTTCACACCATCGATCTTGGCGATCAGCTGGTCGCGAACATGTCCGACAGGAGACAGTTTGAATTTCGCCTGTCCCTTGGCGTCGAACAACGGGCCGTAACCGACAAGGTTATCCGGGTCGACGGTATAGCTTTTGACGCGCACGGCACCACGCACCCCGTGCGGAGCGGTGATCATGCCGACGCAGACAAATGCATCGTCGGTTTTGGATTCGCGGGTATCAGCCATTTCGGTTCACAAATTTCCGGTATCTGATCAAAGCGTGCGAAAAGCTTATTCTTCGCTGGCAGCTTCTTCAGCAGGAGCCGCAGCAGCTTCGGCAGCTGCAGCAGCAGCGGCTTCGGCTTTTTCAGCTTTTTCGCGAAGACGTTCCTGGGCTTTCGCCTTCGGAGCAGACTTCTGCGGCTGTTCGGTCGGTTTGAACGGATCAGCCAGGCCAGCTTTGCCCAGGAAACGTGCAACACGATCAGTCGGCTGTGCGCCAACGCCCAGCCAGTATTTGATGCGCTCTTCTTTGAAGGTCACGCGGTTGTCAGCATCCTTCGGGAGCATCGGATCATAGGTACCGACTTTCTCGATGAAGCTGCCGTCACGCGGGGCACGGGCATCTGCAACTACGATACGGTAGTACGGACGCTTTTTGGCACCGCCACGGGAAAGACGAATCTTGACAGCCATTCGGATAAGTTCCTTTCAGCTTGGGTTTGTAGTCTTCAAGTTACGATCCCGGAGGATCAATTTATTCCGGTTCACTGAACCGGGGTGTCTGGTTCTTTCGAAAAATCTTGAGAACCGGGGGCTTGGCTATTTCTTTTTACCAAACCCCGGAAATCCCGGCGGCAAACCGCCGCCGCCCAATCCCGGGAACCCGGGCGGTAATCCGCCCCCGGCACCGGGAAATCCTTTTGGCAATTTGCTCATATCGGGCATGTCGCCACCCTCGAGCATTGAGGGATCCATTTTCGGCATACCGCCAAACAGACCCTTTTTACCCATCTTGCCCATCTTTTTGATCATGGTGGACATGGTCTGATACTGTTTCAGCAACTTGTTCACATCCTGAACCGAAAGACCGCAACCCGCGGCAATACGCTTTTTGCGCGATGCCTTGATCAGGGCCGGGTTTTCTCGTTCCTTGGGCGTCATCGACAGGATGATCGCTTCCTGATGCGTCAGAAGTTTGGGGTCAAGCTTGGTCTGCGACATCTGTTTTTTCAGCGCGCCCATGCCCGGCAACATCCCCATGATGCCGGAAAGATCACCCATTTTCTGAAGCTGCTTGAGCTGGGAAAGAAGATCGTTCAGGTCAAACTGACCCTTTGCGAGCTTCTTCGCCATTTTCTCGGCGTCTTCCTGTTTGATCGTCTCGGCAGCCTTTTCAACAAGGCTGACGACATCGCCCATCCCGAGGATACGGTTGGCGATACGATCCGGATGGAAGGCTTCCATCTCGTCAATTTTTTCACCGGTACCGAGCATCTTGATCGGGCAGCCGGTGATCTGGCGCATCGACAGGGCTGCACCACCGCGTGCATCACCGTCGATACGGGTCAGAACGATACCGGTGATGCCGACCTTGTCAGCAAATTCCTTGGCCACATTGACCGAGTCCTGACCGGTCATCGCATCGGTGACCAGAAGGGTCTCGGCCGGGTTGACCGCGTCACGGACCTGGGCGACTTCGCTCATCAGTTCCATATCGATATGCAGGCGACCTGCGGTATCGAGGATGACGGCGTCAAATCCTTGCTTGCGACCCATATCCATCGCTCGTTTTGCATTCGATACCGGCTTTTCGCACTTAATGATCGGCAGAACATTCAGGCCGTTGTTTTCGGCCAGAATTTTCAATTGCTGCTGGGCGGCCGGACGATAGATATCAAGTGACGCCAGCAGGACTTTCTTGTTGCGCTTTTTGGTCAGATGCAGCGCGATCTTGGCCGAGCTCGTGGTTTTACCCGAACCCTGCAAACCGACCATCAGGATCGGAACCGGCGGGGTGGCGGCAAGGTTGATATCCTCGCCTTCGCCCAGCATATTTTTCAGTTCGTCATGGACGATCTTGACGACCATCTGACCCGGCGTGACAGAACGCAGAACGTCCTGGCCTACCGCACGTTCGGTTGCATTGGTGATGAAGGTTTTAACGACCGGCAGCGCAACGTCAGCCTCAAGCAGGGCGACGCGTACTTCGCGCATGGCTTCCTTGACATCGGATTCTTTCAGCGCGCCACGTTTGCGCAGCTTGTCAAGAACACCGCCAAGGCGATCGCTTAGTCCTTCAAACATTCCAAATCCCGTATGTGTTTTCGGTGTTTCCACCGTGTGCGCACAAAAAACTAAAACCCAGTGCTCGACAACTCGAGGACTGGGGGAGTCACCCCTTGGGCGACCTTTGTTGCGCACGGTTTATGCGATAGGGGGGTGAGAGTCAAGCGCAATCAGGCGCAAAAGCGCCATGTTCTGCGCTTTTGATGCCGATTTGATTGCAATCGGCGATTCGTCCCGGCCAACCTGCTGTTTAACCCGCGATATTGGCTGGTTCGATGGCGTGATTGTCAATCAGGCGTGCTTTGCCAAGATGGGCGGCAACAAAGACGCGGCTGGGATTTGTGATGCGTTCCGTGATCAGTTCCAGCGTATTTGCATCGCGAATTTCCAGATAATCGACCGGGCTGAAACCTGCGCGCAGGATGTCTTCGCGTCCCTTGGCCAGAAGCGGGCCGATTTCTGCGCCGGTTGCCGCAGCCGCGACGATTTCGGACAGGACGTGGTTAAGAGTCGGGGCGACTGCCCGTTGATCAGGTGTGAGGTAACGGTTGCGCGATGACATCGCCAGCCCGTCTTCCTCGCGCAGGATCGGTGCGCCGATGATTTCCACCGGGATGTTCAGGTCGGCGGTAAAACGCCGGATGACCATCAATTGCTGATAGTCTTTCTGACCAAAGATCGCGCAATCGGGCAGGGCCTGAAGCAAAAGTTTGGTGACGATCTGGGCGACACCGTCGAAATGACTGGGGCGGGCGGCACCGCACAACACATTGGTCAGTGATCCATCAACACTGACACGGGTGGCAAAGCCGTCCGGGTACATTTCGTCGACCGAAGGGGCAAAGCACAGTTCCACCCCGGCGGCATCAAGCATTTTCTGGTCGTCTGGCAATGTGCGGGGATAGGCACCGAAATCCTCGTTCGGGCCAAACTGCGTCGGATTGACGAAAATGCTGACAACAACGCGGTCGGCGTGATTGCGGACATGATCCGTCAGGCTGATATGCCCGTCATGAAGGGCACCCATCGTCGGGGCCAGCGCCACACGCAATCCCTCTGCGCGCCACCCGGCGATAACCGCGCGCAGTTCTGCAACGCTGTGAACGGTTTTAAGCGTCATGTTCGTCTTGTCGATCGTCTGTTGGGCAAAAGGGCAGTGCTGCTATTTTACAGCGCGCAATTTGCCGGGTTTGGTGACGCCAAAGCAATGATCGTCGGTCGGGAACTGACGGTTCCGGACTTCGGAGGCATAGCTTTCAACCGCTTTGGAGACCTGATCGCCCAGATCGGCATAGCGTTTGACGAATTTAGGGGTGAAATCGGAAAACAGGCCGAGGATATCCTCGGTCACCAGCACCTGTCCGTCGCAGGCGACAGAGGCACCGATGCCAATCGTCGGAATGTCGATTTCCGCGGTGATAAGCCGTGCAACGGCCTCGACCGTGCCTTCGACAACCACCGAAAATGCACCGGCTTTGGCGACGGCCTTGGCATCTGCAATGACCTTGGCAGCCGCTTCTTCGCCGCGCCCCTGGCTTTTGAAGCCGCCCATTGTGTTGACCTGCTGGGGCATCAGGCCGATATGGGCCATGACGGGAATGCCCCGCTGGCTGAGGAATTCGATGGTGTCGGCCAGCTCAGTTCCACCTTCAAGTTTGACCCCGGCACACCCGGTTTCGGCCAGAATGCGCGATGCGGTACGGAAGGCCTGTTCTTTGGATTCCTGATAGCTTCCGAACGGCAGATCGACGATCACGCAGGCGTTGGCGCTGCCGCGCATGACGGCCTTGCCGTGATTGATCATCATGTCGACCGTAACGGCAAGGGTGCTTTCCATGCCGTAAACAACCATGCCCAGTGAATCACCGACCAGAAGAAGGTCGCAGTGTTGATCCAGGCGTTGCGCCATCGGCGTTGTATAGGCCGTCAGGCAGACAATCGGTTCTGCACCCTTGCGGGCACGAATGGCCGGAACCGTGATGCGGCCCTGTTTTCTGGTGGTGGCACTCATGACGTTTCTCCCCCGGTACTACCGGATTTGGCTGCCCGATCTGTGTCAGGCGTGCCGTCATGTTTACAATATGATGACCATTTGCGGGAACTGTTTTTTCGCAATCGCGAAATACGCCATTGGACCAATAACTTGTGGGCGGCGCGTTTCTGGCCTTTGTTTCCGCAGGATATTCAACGCATTTTCATATTCGTTGCGCAATGCACAACAATACTTAGAGACCCTCGGCAAGATCTTCGAGCATATCAATGCCAACGGCTTCGATATGACGGTTATCCTTAAGCGTAATCGTGTCTTCCTTGCGCAACTGGGTCAGTGTGCGTGAAACCGTTTCAATGGTCAGGCCAAGATAATCGGCGATGTCGGAACGGCTCATTGGAACCTGTATCGTGTTGCTTTCTTCGCCGCGATGTTCCTGACGACGGGTAAGCATCAACAGGAAAGATGCGACCTTTTCCTTGGCCGTTTTACGACCCAGCAGCAGCATCTGATCCTGCGCGGCGGCAAGTTCGTCAACCGCCATGCCCAGCATGCGTTTTTCAAGACGCGGATATTCGTCAAACAGCTTTTCAAGCTTTTCACGCGGGAAACGGCAGGCGGTTACCGGCTCGATTGCTTCGGCGGTGTAGCTGTAGGTGGTGTTCAGCGCCAGACCAAGGAAATCACCGGGGAAAAGGAAGCCGGTGATCTGGCGGCGACCGTCGCCCAGAAGTTTGTAAAGTTTGACCGATCCCGATGTGACGTTGAAAACATAGTCGGCATCTTCGGCTTCATGAAAGATCGTGCTGTGCGGGGTATACTGAACATGCGTTAGCATCTGGCGCAGACGATCATGCTCCGTCCCCTGCAATGACGAGCAGAAGGTCAAGTCCTTGATTCCACAAGCATCACAAAGCTGGGAACGCACAGACATGGCAATCTCCGAAGCTACATTTATTAAGGTGTTGAATTGGAATTAATCTATTCGATCAGATAGGGGCAGTTCAAGCGATACTAACGTTTCATTCAGTTGTTTTTCGTATGGCTGTCCTGCGGTTCCTGATCGTCGTCATCAAACAAAATCCGGTTTGCCGCCCCTTCCATATCATCAAACTGCCCGGATTTAAGCGACCATAGAAACGCTGCCAACCCGAGAAGGCCCAGAAACAGGGCGATTGGTATCAGAAGTAAAAGGTTGCTCATGCTAACGGAGCTCCTGCTTCTTGGACTCGTACGGATAGGGCAGAATGATCTTCTATCACCGGTTTGTCTCTTCCTGATCGCAGGCGCAGGGCGTTTGCAATCACGATCAGCGAGGATGAAGACATCGCAATGGCGGCAACCAGCGGTGTGACCATGCCCGAAACCGCCAATGGAATGGTAATCAGGTTATAGGCAAACGAAAGAATGAAATTCTGCCGGACAAGCCGGTCGGATTTTCTGGCAACGTCAATGGCCTCGATCACGGCTGACAGGCGGTCCCCCTGAAAAACGATGTCTGCGACATTCTGGCTGATTTCGGCGGCACTTGCCGGTGACATCGACGCATAAGCCGCGGCAAGGGCAGGTGCATCATTAATGCCGTCCCCCACCATCAGGTCACATTTTCCAATTTCTGTGCGACGGGCGATTTCGTTTGCCTTGTCCGCCGGTGAAAGCTGGGCCTGCCAATCGCGAATGCCCAAAGTTTCGGCAAGCTGGGCAACCGTCACGGCCCGGTCCCCTGATAACAGCGATATATCAAAACCACGCGAAGACAGGGTTCCGATA
>CAMPHD010000205.1 GCA_946885765.1 uncultured Thalassospira sp. | reverse complement strand
GAAACATATCGTATCGGTTATGCCATTTCGAAAACCGGGCCGGGTGCGCCTGGCGCAAACACCAGCACCATCCCGAACTATGAAATGTGGGTCAAAGAAATCAACGATGCGGGCGGACTTAAAGTCGGCGACAAGATGATCCCGATTGAAGTCGTTGAATATGACGACCGGTCAAGTTCAGAAGAAGCCGTTCGCGCCATTGAACGCCTGATCAATCAGGACAAGGTTGATTTTATCCTTTCGCCATGGGGCACGGGCCTTAACCTTGCCGTCGCACCGATCCTTGATCGCTCGGGCTATGCCCATCTGGCAGGGACCGCTGTGACGGACAAGGCACCGCAACTTGCCGAACGCTGGAAAAACTCATACTGGCTGCTGGGAACCGGGGAACAATACGCCGTTGAAATGGCCAAGTTCCTTGAACAGCTTAAATCCGATGGCAAGATCAACGACAAGGTCGCCATGATCGCGGTTGCCGACGGTTTCGGGATCGAACTTTCCAATGCCGGTCGCGATGCGCTCGAAGAACGCGATTTCGAACTGGTTTATGACAAGACCTATCCGCTGGGCTCGCAGGATCTGGCAACCATCGTCAATGAAATCAAATCACTGGGGGCGGATACCTTTGTCGCGTTTAGCTACCCGCCCGGCACCCTTGGCCTGACCGAACAGGCGCGTGTCCTGCAATTCAATCCCAAGATTTTCTATGCCGGGGTTGGTACCGCCTTCCCGCTTTACAAGGACCGCTTTGGCGCCGATGCTCAGGGTGTCGTCAGTCTGGGCGGGGCCAGTGAAACCGATCCGAAAATTGCCGATTACATCGAACGCCATGTCGCCTTTGCCGGGCGCGAGCCGGATCGCTGGGCATCGCTTGTAAACTGGGCATCTCTGCAATCCTTGCAGCAGGCGATTGAACGTGCGGGCTCGACCGACCGCGAAGCCGTCAATGCCGAACTGGCAAAGGGCGGGTTCAATACCATCCTTGGCACCTATAAACCGGGCGATCAGAATTTCTGGCAGGTCGGTCAGTGGCAGGATGGCAAGTTTGTCGGCATCGCCCCGACCGATATGGAAGGCGCACATGATCTTGTCTTCCCGAAACCGGACTGGAAGGGTGCGCAATAAGCGCACCCCGCCAATGGGAAGAATTGCATGTTAAGTTACGCAGTCTTTTCAGGGATCACCCTTGGCGGCATGTATGCCCTTGTCGCCATGGGCCTGACCCTGCAATACGGGGTTTCACGGATCATGAACCTCGCCTATGGCGAACTTGTGATCGTGGCCTCCTTCGCGGCCTTTGTTCTGATGACATCCGCCGGGATCAATCCGGTGATCGGCCTTCTCATCCTTATTCCGGTCTCCTTTGCGCTGAACTGGGCGATCTATCGCATTTTGCTAAGCCCGCTTGTCGCGCGCGCCAAAAACCGCGGCACGCTGGAAGTCGACAGCATCCTTGCGACCTTTGGCCTTCTGTTCATCGTGCAGGGCATTTTGCTGGTCTGGTTTGGCGGTAATTATTACAGCTATGACTTCATGAATGGTGCGGTCGATGTGTTTGGTGCTGCGATTGCAGCAAACCGTCTGGTTGCGCTGGGCTTTGCACTGGTATTCGGACTGGGCTTCTATCTGGTCTTGACCCGCACCCGGATGGGCACCGCCCTTCGTGCTGTTGCCGTTGCCCCGCAATCCGCCCGCCTGGTCGCCATCGATGTCAACTTCGCCGCCTGCTTTGCCTTCGCCCTTGGCGGCGCAATGGCAGCCGTCGGCGGCGTTCTGGTCAGCATGTTTCTGACCTTTTCGACCTCGATGGGTGTGGTCTTTACCATGAAGGCCCTGATCGTTGTGATCATGGGCGGGGTCGGCAATATGCTGGGCGCGCTTGTTGCCGGTCTGATCCTTGGCATCGCCGAGGCACTGGTGGCCACCTATATTGATCCCGGCCTGACCATTGCCGTCACCTATGTGATCTTCCTGCTGGTGCTGCTGATCAAGCCATCCGGCCTGTTCGGAAGGGCTGCGTCATGATCAACGCCATCCTCAAACCGGACTTTATCAAGCCGGTGATGCTTGGAGCAGTTATCTTTGCCGCACTCGCATTCCTGCCGTCTCTCGTTGACAATTATTACATGTCACTTGCCATCAGCATTGTCAGCTTTGCCGTTCTGGCAACCGCATGGTCGATGTTTTCCGGCCCGACGCGCTATATCTCGCTTGCGACCGTCGTGTTCTTTGGCATCGGGGCCTATACCGTCGCCGTCCTTGGCGAAGTCCTGCCCTTCCCGGTCGTTCTGATCTGTGCTGCATTGGCCGGAACCGTGCTTGCCCTTCTGGTCGGGTTTTCGACCCTGCGTCTGGCGGGCGTCTATTTCGTGATCTTTACCTTTGGTCTGACCGAACTGGTTCGGCAGGTTGTCAGTTGGTATGAGGTCAATGTCACGCGTGAAATGGGCCGATATGTTTTTCTCGATATCACACACAATGACATCTATTGGCAGCTTCTGGCCCTGTTTGCCGCGCTGCTTCTGACCGGTTTCATTCTTGGCCGGTCACGGCTTGGCTTTGCGCTGCGCATCATTGGCGAGGATGAAACGGTTGCCCGGCATTGCGGCATCAATGTCACCCGCGTGAAGGTTGCGCTGTTTGTCCTGTCGGCTGTGTTCATGACATTGACCGGTGCCATCATGGCGCCACGCTGGACCTATATCGATCCGGTGATTGCCTTTAACCCGATGCTGTCCTTCCAAGTGGTGATCATGGCCTTGCTTGGCGGGCCGCGTCGTTTGCTGGGACCGCTTCTTGGGGTTGTCCCTCTGACCCTGCTGTTTGAAGTCCTGACGGCGAACTTCCCCAACCATTTCAGCATAATGCTGGGCGTGACCTTCATGGTGATTGTCTATCTGTTGCCGGGCGGGGTGATCGGGCTTTATGAAAAATACCGGACGCCGAAAAAGGCATCGCCATCCAACGACCATTCGAAGACCGAGGAGAAAACAGCATGAGCGCTAAAACTCTTCTTTCGATTTCCGGCCTGCATAAGGCATTCGGTGGCCTGATTGCCGTCAATCAGATGCAGTTCGATGTCTGTGAAGGCGAAATCGTCGGTCTGCTCGGCCCGAACGGATCGGGCAAAACGACGGTGATGAACCTGATTTCCGGCGCCTTGTCACCCAACGAAGGCAAGGTTGTTCTGGCCGGACGCGATATCACAAGCCTTCCGGCCCATGCCATCAGCCATGCCGGGATCGCGCGCACCTTCCAGCTTGTGCGCATCCTGCCCGACCTTGATTGTATCGAAAATATCGAAGCCGGACTTGCCTTCCGCCCCGACCCGCTTTGGGGGGATGCGGCGAAATCGGCGGCTATCACTCTGCTGGACCGGATCGGCCTTGCCGGCCACGCCCATACGCCTGCCGGCGATCTGACCTATATCGATCAGAAACGGCTTGAACTTGGCCGGGCATTGGCACTGCAACCCAAATTACTACTGCTTGATGAATGGCTCGCCGGGTTGAACCCGTCCGAGCTTCAGGAAGGCATCGCCCTTGTCCGGAAGCTTAAATCCGAGGGGCTGACCATCATCATGGTCGAACATGTGATGGATGCAATCCGAAGCCTGTGTGATCGCTGTGTGGTGATGAATGCCGGAGCAAAAATCGCCGATGGCTCGCCCGAAACGGTGCTTTCCGACCCCGAAGTCATTCGCGCCTATCTGGGGGACAGCCATGCTTGAAGTCCATAAATTGTCTGTTTCCTATGGCAAGCATACCGCACTTCGCGATGTCTCATTGCGGGTTGATCGCGGCGAGATTGTTGTAATGCTGGGTGCCAATGGCGCGGGTAAAAGCAGTCTGCTGAAAGCCTGTGCGGGGCTGGTTGCCAAACATGACAACACCGCCATCGCCCTTTCAGGCAAGGATCTGACCGATCTTGCCGCGCACAGGATTGTCGAGGCGGGCCTTGCCCTTGTGCCCGAGGGACGCGGAATTTTCGGCGATCTGACGGTCCGTGAAAATCTGGAACTTGGTGCCTTTGCCAAACGGGCCCGGGTAAGCGAAAAGGACAATCTGGAACGGGTCATGACCCTGTTTCCGAAACTGTCCGAACGCCTTGACCAGGCCGCACGTACCATGTCGGGCGGCGAACAGCAGATGGTCGCCATCGGGCGGGCCTTGATGTCCAATCCCGATATTCTGCTGCTTGATGAACCATCCCTTGGACTTTCCCCGATCATGACCGGTGATTTGTTCAAGGCCCTTGCCGCCATTCGAAACACCGGGGTTGGTGTGCTTCTGGTCGAACAGAATGCCCACCAGTCCCTTGCCATATCCGATCGGGGATATTTGATCGAGAACGGGGCTATTACCGGGCAGGATACTGCCTTGGCCCTGCAATCGGACCCCGCTGTGCAAAAGGCCTTTCTGGGCCTTGCCACCGCATAACGCCCCCGCACAGCGCGGAAACTTGAGGAATCAGGAGAACCACCATGAATGAAGCCAAACTTTTGATCGACAATGAAGCCGTCAATGCTTCGAACAACCGCACGTTCGAACGCAAAAATCCGGTAACCGGCAAGGTCGCAACCATTGCCGCCGCCGCAAGCCCCGCCGATGCCCGCAAGGCCGCCGATGCCGCCGCCGCGGCATTCCCGGAATGGTCAAAAATGGGGCCCGGCGCACGGCGCAAGATTTTGCTTAAAGCCGCCGATATCATGGAAGCCAAGGGTGCCGAATTTGGCGATCTGGTGCTTTCGGAAACCGGCAGCACGCGCATGTGGGGTGGCTTCAACGCTCATCTGGCGGCCAATATGCTGCGCGAAGCCGGGGCGATGACGACCCAGATTCAGGGCGACATCATTCCGTCCGACACGCCGGGCCTGATGGCGATGGGCATTCGTCAACCGGTTGGCGTGGTTCTGGGCATCGCCCCATGGAATGCGCCGGTTATCCTTGGCACACGCGCAATTGCCATGCCGCTTGCCTGTGGTAACACCGTGGTGCTGAAGGCATCCGAACTGTGCCCAGCCCTGCATCGCCTGATCGGGCAATGTCTGGTCGAAGCCGGTGCACCGGCCGGTGTCGTCAATGTCGTGACCAACGCCCCCGAAGACGCCCCGGAAATCGTCGAAACCCTGATCGCCCATCCGGCAGTGCGCCGCATCAACTTTACCGGCTCAACCCGGGTTGGCCGCATCATCGCCAAGCTGGGGGCAGAACATCTTAAACCTGTTCTGCTTGAACTGGGTGGCAAGGCACCCTTCCTTGTCCTGGACGATGCTGACATCAACGAAGCGGTCAATGGTGCCGCATTCGGGGCCTATATGAATCAGGGCCAGATTTGCATGTCGACCGAACGCCTGATCATCGACAATGCGGTTGCCGATGATTTCGTTGCCAAATTGGCGGCCAAGGCCAAAACGCTGACCGCTGGCGACCCGGCAAAGGCCGAACATGTTCTTGGCGGTGTGGTGAATGTCGAGGCCGTCAACCGGATCGAAGAACTGGTTGAGGATGCGGTTTCCAAGGGGGCGAAACTGGTCGCCGGTTCCGGCAAGGCGCGCGATGGCGTTTTGATGGATGCAACCCTTTTGGATCACGTCACCCCCGCCATGCGGATTTATGCCGAGGAAAGCTTTGGCCCTATCTGTGTCGTCATCCGTGCAGGTAACGAAGACGAAGCGGTCCGCATTGCCAATGACAGCGAATATGGCCTGTCCTCGGCCGTCTTTTCCACCAACATCCCGCGCGCGATGGAAGTCGCCAAACGGATCGAAAGCGGCATCTGCCACATCAACAGCCCGACCGTACAGGACGAAGCCCAGATGCCATTTGGCGGGGTGAAAGCCAGCGGCTATGGCCGGTTCGGATCGCAGGCATCAATTGATGAATTCACCGAAATGCGCTGGATCACGATCCAGAGCGGCAAACGCCACTATCCGTTCTAAAGATATTAAGTTCCGCAGGGGGGAAGCCCGGTCGTACTTCCTCAGATGATCGACCGGGACCTGTGGCAGGCCGCCCTTCGTTTAACCGCGCAGGGCGGCCTGTATCGTTACTTCCAGCATATTGGAAAATTTCGACCGGTCCTTCTGGGTAAAGCCTGCATTGCGGCCCTGTTCCCCGGTGACTTCGCGCATATGGGCGGCGATTTCACGGCCGGCCAATGCATT
>CAMPHD010000204.1 GCA_946885765.1 uncultured Thalassospira sp. | reverse complement strand
CGGATTTGGTGCCGTTTCTGGCAAATTTGCTGCGATCCTGGCTGCCGGAATGCTGTTGTCCGCATGTTCCGCATTTCAAAAAGAAAATGTGACCATGACTGGCGAAATCACCGATAACGGTCGGGAATGTGTTACTTTTCGGGCCGAAGACGGCACACTTTACGCATTGGCGAACAAGGCAACCCGATTCCGTCCGGGCGACAAGGTCCGTGTGACCGGCCACGGCGCATTGATGACGACCTGTACCGAAGCCGAAACGCTGATCGTCGACAAGATCGTATTGCTGGGTGGGGAAGACAACTAGGGCCGAAATTTAACGATCAGGTGTTGCAAAGCAATCCGTGCCGTCAGCCAAAAGCTGGCGGCATTTTGTTTCGGCACTGATCATGTCGGAAAATCCGCCAAGGCGAAGCCGGTGAAAGATGCCTTTGGTGCCCAGATCGGCAGTCGAAAGACTTCGTTGATGGGATTGCGCCAGATCCGGATAGCGGATCATGAAGCTTGCCCAATAGGTATGGGCACTGATCGTGTCGTGAAACGCACCAAGCTGAATCGCGAATGCGTCACCGGCTTGGGTGGGCAATGTACCTGAATCTGTTATCTCCGCAGTTTGGGATGTTCCGGTTTCTGGTACTACTGCGGATATCGCTGGCGCAGATCTGTTCTCAGCCGCGCGTTTTACAACGGTTGCCTGTGACGGCACACGTTTGATGCCCTGCCTTTCCATTCGATATTGTTCGGCAAGGCTTGGCCGTTCGGTATCTTCAAGCAAAACCGGTTCGGTTCGGATTGTGCCGGGTAAAAGGCTGAAAGGTTGATTGACGGGCGGCGAGGGTGCGCTTGCATGAACCGGAATGTTGGTCGGGATTGCATCCAGACCGGATTTCATTTCTTCGGCTGCAGCGGGCGCGCTATTGCCAGCATTGCCGATATATTGTGCGCCGCTGTTATCCATCGTCATTAGCAGAAAAAGACCGGCGGCAACGCATCCTGTCGATGTTCTGGCCGCATCGGACCAGCGCATGCGTCGGACAGGGGGCATTGCCGCTTTTGTCATTTACTGCTCCGTCCATGCCGGAAAAGCATGGCGTTCACGCAGGATGCGATCATTCTGGCGCAGTCGTTCCATTGCCTTGCCATAGACGCTGTCGGCGGTGTATTGGCCTTCGGGATGGTCGCCGCATGGCTTGCCTGCCAGTAATTCAATGGCATCGTTGATATGTTCGACCGTCCAGATATTGAATTTGCCCTGACGGATCGCCTGAACGACTTCTTCGCGCAGCACGACATTTTCCGCATTGGCCAGCGGGATGATCACCCCCTGATCGCCGGTAAAGCCCTGATCGGCGCAAATGCGATAGAACCCCTCGATCTTGTGCGAAATGCCGCCGACCGGCTGTGCCTGACCGAACTGGTTCATCGATCCGGTGATACCGATATTCTGGCGCATTGGGATGTTGGAAATCGCCGAAATGATCGCGCAAAGTTCGGCCATGGATGCCGAATCCCCCTCGATCCCGCCATAGTTCTGCTCGAACGTGACGTTACAGGCAAAGGATAGGGGGAATTCCTGCGCAAAGCGGGATTTAAGGAACCCTTCAATGGTCATGACCGATTTCTGCTGCAACGGTCCCGACATATCGACCATGCGTTCGATGTTCAAAACGCCGAGGCTGCCGACATAGGACCGGGCAGAAACACGTGCGGGCAGGCCAAAGGCGTGATCACCATAATCCAGAACAGTCAGGGCGTTGACCTGCCCGACAACCGCGCCATAGCTGTCGATCAGGATTTCACGTCGTTGAACCCGTTCATGGGACCGGTCTTCAAGGCGGCTGTTGCGGTGGCGTCGTTCTTCGATGGCGCGTCTGACATCGGCAGCCCGGATGCTGCCGCGCTTGTCGGTCTTGGCCAGTGCGCCGGCTTCGATTGCAACATCTTCGACCCGCTCGATCTGTGCGGTCAGTTTGTCGCGTTCCCCGGCCCAGCGTGCCGCCTGACCCAGCAATTGACGGATTGCACCGTTATCAAGCGGAATGCCGGTCCGTGACAGGGCAGAATCGCGCAGCAGGCCGGTATAGATCGAAATATTGCGACCTGCTGCGGGCATATCGGCGTCGATATCGGCCTTGACCCGGAAATGGTTGCGGAAATCGACGTCCAGTGAAAAGAACGTGTAGTAATATTTGGGCGCGCCAACGATTACGACCTTGACGTCAAGCGGGATCGGTCGCGGTTCCGGTGCCCCGGCAGTTGGCGGACCGGATTTGTGAGTTTCTTCGATACGGATTTCGCCATCGCGAAGGGCTGCCTTCAGGTACGCCCAGCTGTCTTCATGTTCGACCAGTGATTCCGCACGCAAAACCAGAACGCCACCATTGGCCCGATGCAGGGCACCGGGCTTGATCAGGCTGACATGCGGATGCATGCCACCGGCCATCGGGCGATACTGGATTTGGCCAAACAGGTTGTCGTAGCTTGGGCTAGGTTCCAGAACGACATCGGGATGCTTGTCACGCGAATGATCGATCAGAAGGTTGACGGCATACCGGTCATCGACGGTTTCGGGCATTTTGCCGTCGCCGCTGTCGATGGCGGGTTGGTCACTGGCTTCTTCGAACGCGTCGATATTATCCAGAATGTCTTTTTCAAGCGCCTCGAACCAGGCCTTCATGCCCGGCGCGGTGAACTTGTCGCGGATTTTGCGAATGCGCGGCTTCAGAACGACCTTTGCAGCCCCGCGACGAAGCGCGTCAAGCGTATCGGCAATCTGTTCTTCAAGATCGCGGGTCGAAAGCAGCGTCTTGCGGGCTTCTTCGGCGACTTCTTCAAATGCGTCTTCGGCTTCGGCGCGGCGTTCCTTGGGGATTTCATCAAGTGAAACCGGCTCGCCTTCCTCGTTCAGCGCGACGATCATCACGCCTTTTTCGTTTTCCTGAACATCCAGACCTTTTTCACGGGCATATTCGCGCAACGCATCAAACTTTTCGCGCAGTTGGGTGCGGGCTTCTTCCGTCTGGGTCTGGGTTTCGGTCAGATGAGCCGGGGCGTTGAACGCCGATGCAAATGCCTCGCGCAGGTGCGAAACCAGTGTTTCCATCGCATCGGCCAGCTTGCGGCCTTCACCGGCGGGCAACGCGTAGGGGCGTGGACGGTTGGTACGCGAAAAATTATTCAGATAAACCCAGTCCTGCGGGGCTTCGCGTTCTGCCATTGCCTTTTTCAGGTAATCGAGTGTTGCGGTCATACGACCGGCACGATCAAGGCCAAGAACAAAGATGTTAAAGCCCGGTTCGGACATTGAAAGTCCGAATTTCAATGCTTCTGCGGCGCGGTAATGCGATGAAAAATCAAAAATTTCAGGGGTCTGGTCTTTGTGCGGGCTGCGAATCCGGAAATGTGGGAAACCACAATCATCAGCGTCGAGGCGGGAAACTGGCATTTGCTGTCTTTCTGCTGCCCAAAAGGATGTGATCGGGCAAGGATACCGATCACGAAATCTTATCTTGGAAGCAACGCGATAGAGCGGTCAAGTGCAGCTTGCTGATTTTGCATTTGCAGATGATTGACGGCGATGGGGCATGCTTCTGTCGACCTTGACGTCAGGAACGGTTATCCCCATTGATTGAGTAATAGACCTAACTGGGCGTTGCAGGGGATCAGGGACGGCATGGGGCATTTGTCTCGTATTCGACGCGGCACAATCTTTGGCTTGTGTCTGCTTGCTTCGATTGGCGGGGGAATTGATGTTTCCAGCGCACAGGAAACCGTTATTACCTATCGCCCGCCGCCAGAAGCCGCCGACAATCACGTTTATCAGCAGCGCCTTCTGGTTGAAGCCCTTAACCGGACAGCTGATCGTTACGGCGATGTGCGTATTGCACAGGCCTTTGCCACGGTGTCACGCGACAGAACCAAACTTCTTTTGGAAGAAGGCCGGTATTTACATGTCATTGCCGAAGTGCCAAGGCCGGGCTGGGAAGATGATCTGATCCCGATTTATATTCCGCTTCGCAAAGGGCTTCAGGGATATCGGTTGTTCTTTATAAACCGTGAACTCCAACCTTTGATGGACAAGGTTGAAACGCTAGACGATCTCAGACGCTTTTCGACCGGGTCGGGCGCACAATGGTCGACCACCCTGATCCTTGAAAATGCCGGGTTCGATGTTGTAACCGGGCACGATTACGAAACAATGTTTGACATGTTCAGCCTGCGTCGTTTTCAGACATTCAGCCGGGGTGTGAACGAAATATTCTTTGAATTTGACACCATGTCGGACAAATATCCCGACATGTATATTGAAACCGGGCTGGCCCTCCATGTGCCGTTACCGGTGTATTTTTTCGTGACGCCGACAAAGCCGAAGCTGGCCGAACGTATCGAGCTTGGCCTGCGCGAAATGATCGCCGATGGCAGTTTCGATCAATTATTCATGGAATATCACGGCGATCTGATCCGGCGGGCAAATCTTGCAAATCGCAAGATATTCCGTCTCGACAACCCGAATCTGAGCAACCGGGGCCCGCTTGAAAACCCTGATCTGTGGTATTGATTACCTGATCTGGGCTACATTACCACCGTATTGCCAAATTCGCTGGTTTGCAGAAGCCGTTCGACAATCTGAACGCCTTCACGCAGCCGTTCAGTCGATTTTTCCGCACCGAAACAAAGTCGTAGCCCACGTGGCGGGTGCCCCACGGAAAACTGTTGTGCGGCTGTCAGAAGAACACCGTTATTGGCCGCATTCATCACCAGTTCACCGGGATCAATATGATCAGGCAGGCCAAGCCAGATATGATAATTGGTGGGATGGAACCGCACATCATATCCCTTAAGCGTGCCAAGAATGATCGAAAGCCGTCTTGCCGCTTCTTCGCGATGCCATGCTTCGTAACGTTTAAGGCTGCCATCCTCGATCAGTCGTGAAACCAGTTCAAGATTGATTGCCGACACCATCCAGCAGGTCGACCGGATGGCGCTGGCAAGTTTGGCGATCATTTCGCCCGGCGCATGAATATAGCCGACCCGAAGACCGCCACCGATGCTTTTTGATACACCGTCCAGATAGATGCTGCGTTCAGGCGCAAAGCATGACAGCGGGGGTGGGGCGTCGGGATTGAGGAAATGATAAATTCCGTCTTCAATCAAAAGCAGATCGTATTTGCGCAGCAGTTCGGCGATTTCCATGCGGCGCTTCTGGCTCATGGTGCTGCAAAGCGGATTATGCAGTGTCGGCATCAGATAGATCGCGCGCGGACTTTGTGTTCGGCACAGATTTTCCAGTGCTTCCGGAATAATGCCTTCTTCGTCCATGGCAACACCGCGCAGGCGGAATTGCAGCAGATTGGCCAGGCTGCGCAGGTTCGGATAGGTCAGTTCCTCGCACAGGACCAGATCACCAGGTCGTACGGTTGCCAGCAATGAAACCGTCATGCCGTGCTGAACGCCTGCGGTTGGCAGGACACGTTCCGGATTGTCATCCAATCCAAGGGTACCCGCCATCGATGCAAGAGCCCGCCGGTGGCCCGGCATGCCATATTCCGACTTGTAGGTGATCATGTCATTTAACGGCGTGGATTTGGCAACGTCGATCAGGACATTGCGAATATGGTCTTCGCGTGGGGGCAGGGGACAATTCATCCGGAAATTGACCGGGCCGATATCCTCGGCGTCGTCATTTGCCGTTTCCCGAACCATCGTGCCGATATTATTGGTGAAATGGCCCGGTGCGGGAACCGTGACGGCCATGTCCAGATCGCTTTGCAAGCCTCCGAGCACGTATGTGCCGCGTCCGACTTCGCCTGCGACAAGCCCCAGTCTTTCCGCCTCGCGATAGGATCGCGTGATTGTGCCGACGGTGACGCCAAGGTGATAGGCGAGATCGCGATGGGTGGGAAGCCGATCGCCGGGTTTGAGTGACCCGTTATCAACCGCGCTGCGGATGGCGTGTGCGATCTGCCGATAAACAGGGCCGCTGCCGCCTTCGATGTTTGGAAGCCATATTGTCATGGTGACAATGTTTAAATTGACACAATTGCGATGTCAATGACAAAACAAAATCGGTACAATTAATCGACAGGAGAAAGTGATGGTAAATTGTAACGATACAATCCGGTTTTCCGAACTTGATATCAAAGGAAACGCACATCCCTCGAGGTGGCGGGGCCGTTCCGAATGGTG
>CAMPHD010000203.1 GCA_946885765.1 uncultured Thalassospira sp. | reverse complement strand
GCAGAAGCCTCTGTGACCGAAGCGATGCCGCCATAAATTGATCCCAGTACGGAAAACACGACCAAAAACGGCAGAACAAGACCACGGAGCAGCGGCAAGTTATCGCGGAGCGCGACGCGTTCGACAGGGGGCGGCGGGGCGGCGTTCGGATCAAGATAGGAGCGCAGCAGAATGTAGGCGATATAGAGCCCAGCCAGCATGAAGCCTGGCAGGAAAGCTGCAGTAAAAAGATCCCCGACCGAGACATTCGCGGTCAAGCCGTAGATGATCAAGACGATGGAGGGCGGCACCATTGTGCCCAGTGAACCGCCAGCGCACACAACACCGATGGCCAAGCGCCGGTTATAGCCAAGGCGCAGCATCTGTGGCAGGGCAACAAGACCAAGCAACACGATTTCACCACCGATAATACCGCTCATTGCGGCAAGGATGACGGCGACGAAAATCGTCTGAACGGCAACCCCGCCGCGCAGGCGGCCACCGATAAGCTTCATTGCATCAAACAGGTCGCGGGCAATGCCGGACCGGTCAAGTATGGCTGCCATCAGTACGAACATCGGCACCGAGACAAACACAAAGGATGACACGAAACTGTATACGCGACTGGTGATCAAGGGCACCGAGCTTGGCCCAAACCAGCCCACCGCAAAGATCAGGGCAACAAGCAGGGTCACCATTGCAAGCGGTGCGCCGGTCAAGAGCAGCGCAACCAGCAGGGCGAACATCATCAATGTTCCCCAGCCGATCCCCAGCGCCTTGAGGTTCAGTCCAAGATCAATAAGGTCAAACATCGTCGTGCCCTTGTGGCGCTTTGCTGCCACGTGCGTAATTGAAAGTGAGGATGAGAAACTGGACGCTCATGACAACGAGCACGCAGAGCAGGAATATTTTCAGAACTGCGGGCGTGGGTGAGTTCCAGGCACTGCCGGTGGTTTCCAGAAAGAAACTGCCATCGGGGCGAAACATCGCCTTTTTCACCATCAGCCACGCGGCCCACGCGAAAAACAGACTGACACCAAGGCAGGCAATTGAAATGACCACATCAAGCGCACGGCGTGCAGACGACCTGACCACATCATAGATCAGGACAACGCGGATATGCGTGTTGCGTGCAACACAGTAAAGCCCGCCAAAGATAAAGGTCACGGCACTTAGGAATATGGTTGTTTCATGTGCCCACACGGTCGGACGGTTGAACACGTAGCGCAGGGAAACCTCCATCACGAGGATTGCCATGGCTGCGATGATACAAATCGCAAAGGCACGTGCGACAAGAGTGATGGCGCGTCCAAGCCAACCGGCTTGTGGCAAATATTCCAATTGGGGTGCCGCGGATTGCGGTGTATCGGGCGTGGCAGGGGTATGATCGGGGGGCACTGACATGGCTGACCAATCGTTTCGAGCGGAGTGATGATCGGGGAAAGGTCCGGGCGCATTGACTGCGCCCGGAGGCATCCTGTCAGTTCAAGAGACCTTGGGATTTCAGATATTCGGTCAGCAAGTCGTAGACCTTTTGTGCATTTTCAGAGCTTGCTGCGACTTTTGACCACTGGTCCATGGCAATGGTGCGGAATTTTGCGCGTTCTTCTGCTGGCCAGTTGTGCACGGTGATCGAAGGATCTGCTTTGGCTTCTGCCACCGCTTTCAGGTCATTGATCGACAATCTGGCAACCGCATCCTGAGCAAAGTCGCGTACAGAAACAGTCATGATTTCTTGCAGGTCTTCGGGCATCGAGTTCCATTTTTCAAGGTTCATGGCGACCTCGACCAGCGGCATGGAATGGAAGCCCGGATAGACAGGGTGAACCGCGACCTTGTGCAGGCCCTGCTGGTGGTTGGTTGAGAACACCGTGGAATCGGCGGCATCAATAACGCCCTTGTCGAGGGATGTGTAAACCTCGGAATAAGGCAGGTTCACCGGCACTGCGCCCGCTGCAGCAAAGACTTCCTGAATGAGGCCTTCCGGCGCACGGACTTTCAGACCTTTAAGATCAGCAACCCCGTCAAGCGGGCGATCAGAAACAAAGCCTTCAAGGCCGGTTGTTGTCGCGCCGACAAAACGCAGGCCATAGGGCCCTTCAAGTTCGTTCATCAACTCGTAACCGCCACCATAGTTGATAAAGCGGAACATTTCGTCGGGCGATGCCCATGCGCCAATCGGGTTGGCGATCAGACCGAATGCCGGATCCTTGCCGGAAAAATAGCTTACATCGGTGATGTGACCATCCAGAATGCCGGAACCGACAGCTTCCTGGGTTTCGTTATATTCCACGACCGAGCCAACGGGCAGCAGTTCGATGGCAATGCGCCCGCCCGACATTTTGTGAACGCGTTCGGTCCATTCTTTTTGAATGGCGAAGTTGGGGTTTCCGGCCGGATCAACCGACTGGAATGTGAGATCAAATTCCTGTGCCGTGGCGGTTGTGCCACTTAGCATCAAGACAGCAAGAGCGACTTTTAGGTGTGTGCGTTTCATTGTGTTTTCCTCCCTGTTTACGGCATGTTTTGGTGATCCCATGCCTTTGGACCGTATCGTACGCGAGATTGTGCCGTGCGCCAAAGTCAGGCAGCGCCACTGAACCGTTTCTGAGCCGGTGCATTAACGAGATTACGCAGTGAACCGTCGCGTAAATATTGCATCGCGGTTTCCACTGAAAGGCGGCGGGCATCGGCCACACTTTCCGGGCTCGACCATGCGGCATGGGGAGTCAGGAACAGGCGTTCACCAACAATCGGATCCTTGCCATTGGCATAAGCCAAGGCAATGGCGTCTTCAGGTGCGGGCGGCTCTGTGGGCAGGACATCAATACCGGCACCGGCAATCGTGCCGTTTCGCAAGGCATCAAGCAAAGCATCAATATCGATAATCGCGCCGCGTGCGGTGTTGATCAGCAGTGCATGGGGCAGCATCATCGCCAGCCTTTCTGCGTTGATCATCTTGTGACTTTCGGTCGTGAGCGGGCAATGCAAGCTGACCACATCACTTTGTGAAAGCAGGTCTGCAAGCCGGTCACAACGGTCAACCCCGACGGCAATTTCCGTGCCCCGGGACACCAGCGGATCGTAGGCCAGAACACGCATGCCAAATGCCTTTGCCCGCAATGCGGCGGCAATGCCAATGCGGCCAAGCCCGACAACCCCGAATGTTTTACCGCGAAGGCGGGCCAGCAGCGGGGCACGGGCATGGTCAAAGCCAGCGCGCGGGGAGTCCATCAGGTTCCTGTGATAGGAGCTGATACCGCGACGCATGGTCAGCATCAAGGCGATGGCATGGTCGGCGACCTCGCTTGTACCGTAATCCGGGGTATTGCAGACCGGAATGCCCGCCTCGGCCGCGGCATCCAGATCGATGTGGTCAAACCCCACACCAGCACGCACGATGATCTGGCAGCGATCAAGTTTTGCAATCACGTCACGCGTGACCGGCATTTCATGCCACACCACCATCGCATCACACTTGCCCAGCACATCGGCCGGAATGTTTTCAGGCGAACGTTCCCGGTAAATATCCCAGTCGACCTGGTCGCCAGACGTGCGACGCTCGATCTGCGCATCGTCCGGATATTGAGCATCGGGTGTGAGTAGGCGGAAGCGAGACATATGGACCTCTTTGGGGTTCGTCAGCATCGGATATCATGAATTGTCATTCTAGAATTCTAGAATTTTAATTCCTTGTCAATATTGTTTTTTTGGTGTTTGATAGGCGAACAAAATCATGGGATTGATGGCAAATGGTGCCATCACGGAACTGATCTGGATTTCGAAGGAGACTGCTGTGTCGCTCACTCAAGAGGCTTGTGAACGACTTCGCGATGCAATCGTGTCGGGCAAATTTGAATTTGGCGAACGATTGTCCGAGGAGCAGATTGCCCGTGCGCTTGGCATGAGCAAAGCGCCGGTACGGGCGGCATTCACGGACCTACGCGATATGGGATTGGTCAGTATTGTACCCCAAGCCGGTACTTATGTGTTCACACCGACACCACAGGAAGTCAACGAAATGAGCCACTTCCGTGCAATGCTGGAGCGTGAGGCGCTTGGCAGTGCGTTGGCGCGTGATCCTGATAGCCTTGTGCAGGGACTTTCGGCGGCAATCGTGCAAATGAAGCACGCCATTGATGTTGATGAATTCGCGCTTTATAGCCGTGCCGATAGTGCCTATCACCGTGTGATTCTGCATCACGCTGGCAATCGTTATCTGGAAAAGGCGTATGATTTGACCGCCACCGCGCTGGAAGCTCTGCGCGCCCATTTGCAATCGGGTGAAGGAGATTTCTGGCAACGCTCATTTGCCGAGCATACGCAGATGCGTGATTTGATGGCGAAGCGCCAGTTTGATGAGGCGCAGGCTTTGCTGGAAGAACATATTCTGGTGATCAATCGATCGATTTCACTGCCTTCAGCAAACATCAATCAACGCACCAAAAGCCGCCGTCGCACTGATGAAGAGTATGCAATATTGCTTTCGTAATCACTTTTGTCGTGTTCTTGGATTATGTGGATATAAGTCTTTTAATAGAACATATCTGACGCGCTTTAATACTTAGCAGTTTTTAAGAAATTTTATCTGATAACGTTAATGAAAATCCCCGGCTTGGGCCGGGGATTGTGGGTTCGTTCGGGTGCTGCATTCGAAGGCTATGCCATTTCCAACAACGAATAGCATGTAGTCTTCTTGACCGTATAAAGCCGTTTTATGAATGGCAGGCACATATCTCGTTACTTGTTGACCAGATCAGAGAAGAAGCCTGTCGGAGTAAGAAGCTTGTTTACCTGGCTGACGAGATAACCAGCGTCAGCCGATTTTTTCAGGTATTCCTGCCATTCCGGATCGGCTTTCAGCCGGGCACGTTTCGCAGCGCGGTCCGCAGCACTTTCATACTGCCAGATATGGACATAGGAGTTGACATCACCCGTTTCAGTTGCTGCATAAACGGCCGGATCACCCAGATGCTTTTTCTGAATCTGCCAGCCTTCCGCTTCATAGAGTTTAAGGTGCTTGGCAATGGTGCCCGGGCGGCAGGTATAGGTACGGTGATCGTAAATCATGTTCAATTTCCTTGATTTTATGTGGGGTTACATATCGTCGATGACTTCAACCTCGGCGGCATGCCGGGGGGAATGTCTGAAAAGATCTGCAATGGCATAGGCCAGCATGATGGCTGCACTGATCGGGATGCAGGCATAGAGCAGGGCTACGGGGAACCCGATGATTGGCGTTAATGCCGAGCTTTTTTGCGCAAGGTTGCTTCCTTCCACCATCAGGAAGGCAAGGACGATAATGTTGATCAGCGATACGAGTATCGTGTGGAGGCGTCGTTTCGCCTTTGGCAGCGAGTAATAAAGCCAGTCGATCCGAAAATGCTGGTTTTCCCGCCAAAGTTCGGCAGCACCGAAAAAGATCATCCAGGCAAAGCACAGTTCGATGATTTCATCGTACCAGCCCAGTGAGAACCAGCCGGTCATACGCGCGATGACGTTGCCACCGAGAATAACCATCAGAACAGCCAGACAGACGATGGCGACCGTGCGCAATACGACGCCGACGAAACGGTCAATAAGCGTCAGTGTTTTCATCATCTGCCGCCTCCCATGACCAGTTCGGGTAGCCAGGTTGATACTTGCGGGATGCAAATCACCAGAACCAGAACGGCAACGATGCCAAGCAGATAAGGCCAAAGTTCACGAACAAGCGGCGAGATCGGGACTTGCGTTACGCTTGATATTGCAAACAGCACCATGCCGACGGGTGGTGTCAGCAAGCCGATCATCGAGCACATGATCATGATGACGCCAAATTGAACCGGATCAACGCCAAGCGTGGTCATGATCGGCATGAAAATCGGAACGGTGATGACAATCACCGCAATTCCTTCAAGGAACATGCCAAGTACCAGCAAGATCACTACAATCAGCGACATGATCACAGCCGGATTATCGGACAGGGACAAAAGGCCCGTAATCACGCTGTTGGGGACCCGCTGATGGATCAAGAGCCAGCCAAAGAAACCGGCGGCGGCGATTACAAACAACACGCGGATGGTATGAAGCAGCGTATTCCACAGAATGCTTGGCAAATCGGCAATGCGGATTTCGCGATAAACGAAAAGACCGAGGAATGCGGCATAAAAGCTTGCTGTAACACCGGCTTCGGTCGGGGTGAAAATCCCGGTTAGAATACCGGCGATAATAATGACTGGAGTGCCAAGC
>CAMPHD010000202.1 GCA_946885765.1 uncultured Thalassospira sp. | reverse complement strand
GTCAGCAGATCATTTTCAAAAATCTCGACCCCGTCAAAACCCGCAGCGGCAATGGCATCGAGTTTTTCCTGAAGATCGCCCGATAGCGAAACGGTCGCGATGGAAGTCAGCATTTTATCCCTCCGGGATGATCGTGGGCATCACGGCGCACAGGTTCGGAAGGACGTCCGGGCGGAACAATCCCCCCGGCAAGATCATGCGATCAGTCCTTAGAACGGCGCCGATAGGTTTCAATGTGGTCGGTCAGTTTTGCCAGTGCGGCATTCTTGTCGCGCGCCAGCGCCAGATCGCAAATGCTACGATGTTCATCGATGATGTCTTCGGCACGGAAACCATGCGTTTTCAGCTCGATCACCACATAGCGGCGGAACTGGTCAAAGATTTCACGATGCATGCGCATATGCAGATCTGATCCGCAGGCCGAGATCAGCGCCTGATGAAATTCGCGATCATACTGGCTCCAACGGACGGTCAGTTCGCGGCTGTCTTCGGTCAGCATCCGTTTTTCAATGGCCGAAAGCTTGTGATGGGCGGCGGCAACGCGGCCTTCCCACTCAACATCCCCGGCATCAATCGATTTCGCAAGCCCGTTGGTTTCAAGCAGCAACCGCATCGCGGTCAGTTCCTTGAAATTCGAGGGCGACGTTTCGACAACCCGAAAGCCTTTCTGGCCTTCGACAAAAACAAATCCCGACGCAACAAGACGGTTCAGCACTTCGCGGAGCGTATTGACACCGGCATTATAACGATCACGCAGTGCATCAAGCTTTAGCTTCACGCCCGGCTGGAGTTCGCCATACAGAATGTCATCGCGAATTTCGTTATAAACGGTCTCGGCAACTGTGCTGCTGCTCATGGACTTTCCCCTTACCCCGTCAATGCCTCGGGATAGGCATTGAAATATTCGATCCGGGCGGCATCCCCATCGATCTGCGCGCCACTGAAAACCTCGAATGCTTCAATACCCTGAAAAAAGAACAGTTCAAAGCCGGTCATGACAGAAAGCCCCGCCTTTTGCGCGGAATGAAGAAACGCGGTTTCAACCGGAGTATAAACCGCGTCAAACGCCCATCTCTGTCCGCCCAGCAAGGCGGCATCAATCGGACTGCCCGGATACTGGTTCATACCGACCGGCGTACAATTGATCAAACCATCAGCATTGCGGATCACATCGGAAAGATCAGGTTCGGCAACAAAGGCAACGTTGGCCCCACCCGCCTTTAGAGTCGCAACCAGCGTATGGCCGCGATCAGCATCCTTATCATGGATAAGGATGCGCTCCGCACCAAGCCCGTGCAACCCGAATGCCGTGGCAAGGCCAACGCCACCGGCCCCCATCTGAAGAACCGTACCCGGTGCCTGATCGCCAAACTGCCCGCGATAGCCGCGCATGAAACCGACATAGTCGGTATTGTCCCCGCGCCAGCCATCTTCGCGGAACACCACCGTATTCACCGCACCAAGGGCTTCGGGCAGACGTTTACGGCGCTGGATCAGCTTGCGGGCTTCGGTTTTGTAGGGATGGGTAACATTCACCCCGGCATAACCAGCCTTGGCACAGGTTGTAAGTTGCCCGATCAGATCGAAATCAGCGATCTTTTCACTGTCGAGATAATCATAGGTCACTTCAATTCCGCACATCCGGCCAAGCAAGACATGCAGTCTCGCTGACTGGCTACGCGATATGCCTTTACCAATAAGACCGAGCTTCAACATGGGGCGAAATCCTAAAATCCGAACAGGTTGGGCATAAAGGTTACGAGCTGCGGCACGAAGGTGATCAGGATCAAAACCGCCAGTTCCACCAGGAACAGTGGCATGATTGATTTGATCATCCGGGCCATTCCAACATTGGCGACCCCGTCGGCAACGAACAGGCACAAACCCATCGGTGGTGTGATCAGGCCGATCATCAGGTTAAAAATCACAACGATGCCGAAATGAGTGGGATCGATGCCAAGACTGATTGCAATCGGATGAAGGATCGGCACCAGAACCAGCATCGCGGCAATGCCTTCAAGCACGAGCCCGACACCCAACAACATGACATTGATCAGGATCAGGAACATGGCCGGACTATCGACATAGCCCAGAACGAATGAACTGACCGCCTGCGGAATACCGGCAAAGGTCATGAACCAGTTTGCCGCCGCAACCGAACCCATAATGATCAGAATGCTCGATGAATCACGCATCGAATTTGCAAAAATGCCCGGCAGTTCCGACGGTTTGAGTTCACGAAACACAAACAGCCCGACAACCAGTGCATAAAATACTGCAAAGCTTGCGGCTTCGGTAGGGGTAACAATCCCGGCCAGAATCGATCCAATAACAAAAACCGGCATGAAAATCGGAACGAGACCATTCCAAAGTGCGCGAAGCTTTTCACGAAAATTCATTCGTTCGCGTGGTATGGCATAACCACTGGCGAAGATACGCACATAAATAGAAAGTGCCACCGCCAGCAAAATGCCGGGAATAATCCCCGCAAGAAACAGGGCCGGAACCGAAACATTGGTCGTGATCAACGCATAAATAATCACGGGAATACTGGGCGGAATGATTGGACCGATTACCGAGGATGCCGCTGTCAGCGATGCCGCAAAATCACGCGGATAACCTTCCTTTTCCATTGAGGGAATAAAAATACGCCCCAACGCGGATGTATCGGCCACCGCCGACCCCGAAAGGCCTGCAAAAATCACGGACGACCATATATTGACCTGTGCCAGACCGGCTTTCGCATGTCCCACCAACGCGTTGGCAAGATTGATAACCCGATTGGTGATCCCGCTGGCGTTCATCAGTTCACCGGCAAGAACGAACAGTGGAATTGCCAAAATAGTAAAGCTGTCAAGCCCGGCAAAAATACGCTGGGGCAGTAAATCGATGCCAAATGTTGCACCACTGATGTAAATCGCAATCGCCAGCGCGATGGCAAAGGCCACCGGCGCACCAATCGCAAGCAGTGCCAAAAGGCCAAAACCTGTGATCATGCTTCATACTCCGGGCGATTCTTATTCATAAGGCGGGCCAGTCGGAACAGGGCTGCCAGAATCAGGCAAGCGCCCCCAACTGTCATGGCGATCTGAGCCCAATACATCGGGATGCCAAGACCGGATGCCATAATGCCACCGCGTTTTCCCGCAAATATCAGCCCGGCATACGCAAGGATTCCCCCGAGAACCAGAGTGGACACGTCAACGATAACGGCAAGCCTGGCACGCGTTTGCCTGGATAAAAGATCGGTCACAAGCGTAAAGTTGATTTGCTTGTCCTGCAGATAGGCATAGGCAATGCCAAACATGCAGCCATAAATCATGGCATATTTGGCAACTTCCTCGCTCCATTGCAGCGGAGCAGAAAAGGCATACCGGCTGACACTACCGGCAAAAACAACGCCGAAAACGACGAGGATACTGATCCCCGAAAGTCCGGCAAGCAGATGGCGAAATGCTGTCTCTGCTCGATGCATGGTTACCCCCAGGGTGATCGCGGGAAAATCGGCTGCCCGGTGGGCAAGACGTTATTCAGAGAAAAAAGGACAGGCCGGGGGCAAAGGAGGGAAAACCACGAGACGGTGTCCCACCCGGCCTGCCAAAGCCAGTTACATCGAGGTTTCAGCGTCGCTGACGGCTGTTTTCAGCTTGTCGATCCACTGCGCATCGATTTCGCCCGAAAGCCATTCAACGACAGCGGGTTGAGCAGCATCACGGAAAGCTGCCAGCTGTTCGGCGGTCGGTGTGGTCACTTCCATTCCCGCCTCAGCCAGTTTGGCAACACCTTCGGCAGAATTGAACTGCTGAATGGCACGGCCAACATTGGCGGCAATTCCGGCAGCTCGACGCAGCAACGCCTGATCACCATCAGACAGACCGCTATAGATATCTTCGTTGATCAGAATGAAATCCGTGCCATAGACGTGACGGTCCAGTGTCAGATATTTCTGCATTTCGTAGAATTTGTTGGCATAGATCACGCTGATCGGATTTTCCTGCCCGTCAACTGTGCCAGTGGTCAGGGCGGTCGGGACTTCAGGCCAAGGAATCGGGGTCGGGTCACCGCCCAGTGCCTTGACCATTTCCACATAAAGCGGAACGGTCATCACACGGATTTTAAGCCCATCCATATCTTTCGGCTCGGCAACGGCACGTTTGGAGTTGGTAAAGTTGCGGAAGCCTGTCTCGCCATAAGCCAGCGTGCGGAGCCCGGTTTTTTCAAGGCAGTGTGCGGCCAGTTCCTTGCCAAAGTCCCCATCCAGAACTTTCCATGCCACATTGGCATTCGGGAACATGTAGGGCACATCAAGTACGGCAGCCTCAGGGCAAACCTGAGAAAATGGACCAGATACCATCGACATTGCCAATGTACCGTCCTGGGTATTCTGGATCAAATCGGTTTCACCGCCGAGCGAACCGGCAGGAAACAGTTCGACCGCGATGCGGCCTGCGGATTCAGCTTCAACAATATTTTTGAAGACCTGCGTGGCAGCACCTTTTTTTGAGGTGGTCCATTCCGCCGGATCAACATGAGCAAAATTCAAAGTAATGTCCGCAGCCTGTGCAGGTACGGCGAAAGAAGCAGCTGCGAGCGAAACAGCACCCATCAGTGCGCTTTTGGAGACGAATTTCATTTTTTCCTCCCGAATGAAAACAATCCCGATAGCCTAATCTTTATTCATGGTCTTATGGACCGGTCTATTTCCGGAATAGGGAGAATTTAAAAAATATAGGAGATTTTGTCAAACATTCTAGAATTTGTATAATTTGTAATGCCTTGACCGCCCCCTTTCCCTGATCCGGCTTCTGAATGCATTGGTTTCGGCGCTGCCAAGGCATCCTTGATCTTCCATGGCAAAAAAGCAGGGCCCGCCACCGCGTTCAAATGCCATCCCCCTGCCGCAACAACAGAAAACACTGTAAAACACTTGCGATGAAACCGGTGTTTCATGCTACTTTGGCCCAGCAATGCATCGATTCGATGATCGAAACGACGCCCTTTTCAAAAGTGAATTCAGTGAACAGCGTTACCGGTACCGCAACACCCCAACTGGCCAAAATTGCCTCGCGCATTCTTGCGGGCAGTTTCCTGTTCGAGGATCTTGATCCCGAACTGCTTGCCCAGCTTTCAAATCAGGCAAGTGTCCGACGGATGGATGATGGTGAGCTTCTGTTTGAAAAAGGCGCACCAGCCGACGGTCTTTATGCTGTCGAGGCCGGGAAAATTCGCATCTCGACTGTATCGGATAGTGGCAAGGAAATCGTCCTGAACGTGCTGGCACCCGGTGCGGTATTTGGCGAAATCGCCCTTCTGGACAGCGAACCGCGTACCGCAACGGCCCGGGCAGTCGGTCCGACACGACTTCTGTTCATTTCGCGCGATGATTTCTTTGAAATATTTGACCGCGAGGCACCGCTCCGCCGTCATATCACGGCCCTTTTATGTCGCCGGCTGCGCTGGGTCAGCGACCTTCTGGAAGATGCCAATTTCCTTGATCTGACCGGGCGTCTCGTCAAACGTCTTTTGTGGCTGGCCGAACGCCATGGCGGCCCGGACCCCGAAGGCATTCGCATTGCCCTGCCATTGTCGCAGCAGGAACTGGGCCTGATGCTGGGTGTCACGCGCGAGGCCGTGAACAAAAAGCTGCGCGACCTTGAAAAACGCGATCTGATCACGCGCCGTGATGGCCGTCTGGTCATCCGCGACAAGGACGGCCTGAAGAACCTTCTTGCCGATGCAATCAAGAGCTGATCCACCCGCCAGTACCCTGTTCGACCGGCTGGTCGCCCGCGAGGAGCAGCGCGGCCTGATCCTTGTTGCGTTTTTGCGCATCTGTATGCTGATCTTCATTCTGCTGCTGTTTTCCAAACCGGATTCCCCGACGGGCGAACTTTATTCCCTGCTCGAGGTTCTCGGGTGGTTTATCCCCGGTGTGCTGATCCAGCTTTTCGTTGCCTTCCGTGGCGGAAGATGGCGCTGGCTTCTATACATTTTGGCGGTCGTTGACGCCGCATTGATCGTTTACGTGTCTGTCGTTCCCGATCCGTTAAACCCGCTGACAGACCATCCTGCATGGCTATACAGCTTTGTGGTTCGCGATCGTGGTGTTGTGTTTTCGATGATCATGATGGCCCTGGTCATCATGACCTTCTCGCCGCGGCTGATTCTTTGGTTCGGCTTCTGGCTTTTCATCGCCTGGTGTACGAGCATCGTCTGGCTGATGACCCGTCCCGGAG
>CAMPHD010000201.1 GCA_946885765.1 uncultured Thalassospira sp. | reverse complement strand
GTTTCATGAATTGCACCCCGTTTAAGGATCAATGGTCCCACAACCGATCCTGACATAGCGAAACCCCGCCCGGGGCGCACAGTTTTGCGTCTGTTTCATCCGGTGCGGAGGCTATTTGCTAGACCAATGTATAGATTATGCCCGCGGGGTACTTCTTGACTTAGCGCAAAGGGCTTGACGAATATTTCGCCCCCGACACAATCTGGACGAGATAAATGTGAATTTTTGCAAATAAAAAAGCGCGCCGATCTTTTGGCGCGCTTTGCATTTTACCAGTCGGGTATTTTATTCGACCGGTGACCAACCGTCATCTTTTCGCAACTCTGCATTGGCAATGTCATCAGCGGCATTGTTCTGCCCGCGGAATCCGGTAGCGATCAGATAGGCTTCCGGGCTTTCCGGGCGCGATGCCGGCGGCTTGGCATGCTTGGAAACGCGGAAGTTCTTTTTAACCCGGTTCAAAAGGTCGTTTTCCGTGCCGCCCTTAAACACCTTGGCGATGAAAATCCCCCCCGGCGCAAGAACTTCCTCGGCAAACAGCAAGGCATGTTCGACCAGATCAATAATACGGATATGGTCGGTCTGGCGATGGCCGGTGGTTTCGGGTGACATATCGGAAATCACCGCATCAACCGGCCCCTGCAGGGCCTGCTTGATCATATCGGGTGCCGCAGGATCAAGGAAGTCCGCCTGCAGACAGGTAGCGCCAGGAAGCCCTTCCCATTCAAGGATATCCAGACCGACGACCTGACCACGTCCCTGTTTTGATCCGACCATATCAACCGCAACCTGCGTCCAGCCGCCCGGTGCCGCCCCAAGGTCGACAATGCGCATGCCCGGACGCAGCAGGTCAAACTGGTTGTTGATTTCAATCAGCTTGAAGGCCGCACGCGACCGATAGCCAAGGCGCTTGGCTTCCTGCACGTAGGGATCGTTCAGCTGTCGGTCGAGCCAGCGGGTCGAGGAAATCTTGCGCCCCTTCGCACTTTTGACACGCGTCCGCAGTCCGCGCCGTGCACCGGTATCGATCGCGGCAATGGCTGAACCCTTGCGACGGCGCGTCCCGCCTTTTCCGCTGCTATTGTCGGTCATGTTCTTTACCTGAACTGAAACGTGTTAAAGGCCAGTACGATCCGATGGCATGACGCCGATCATGGATTGGCCGAAATATGGGACACTGTATGACGTCGCGCATCGCACGGGTCAATAGCATGACCATCTGCGCGCATCAAATCGACCAATATTCCCTCGCGCAAGCCACGATCGGCAACTTTTAGCGTCGCCAGCGGCCAGATATCGCGAATCGCAGCAAAGATCGCCGCCCCCGCATCCATCAATTCGGCCCGCTGGTTCCCGATGCAGGGATGGCCTTTGCGTTTGTCGGCTTCCATGCGCAGCAGCAATTCGGTGACGCGTTCCGCATCATCGAACCGCAAATCAGATCCGTCGACCTTGTGACGTTCGTACCGTTCAAGGCCAAGCGCAATACCGCAGAATGTGGTCACGGTGCCTGATGTGCCAACCATCTGCACCTTGCCATCGTCAAGAATGTCCGAGCAACAATTACGGCTGGCGAAATCACGAAGCCGGTCACGGATTTCGGTGCGCATTGCTTCGAAACGTTCGCGGCGCTGTTCGATGCCTGCATAACGTTCGGTCAGGCACAGGACCCCGCACGGCATCGAAAGCGTTTCAATGCACTGGGTCTGGCCCATGTTATCGACCTTGATCCAGCAGATTTCCGTGCTGCCGCCGCCAATGTCAAACACCACCGCATAGGGGCGTTCATCAAGCAAGGCCGAACAGGCCTGAAGTGCCAAACGGCTTTCTTCGTCCGGATTGATGATTTTAAGTTCGATGCCGGTTTCTTCAAAAACCTTCTGAACAAATTCGGCACGGTTTTCAGCGGTACGGCAGGCTTCGGTCGCAACCGCACGCAGCTTTGCACCGGGATGTTTGCGCAGTTTCTTTGAGCAGACCTTAAGCGCATCAATCGCGCGATCAATCGCCGCCTGACAAAGATATCCCTTTTCGCGGACACCTTCGCCAAGGCGTACAACGCGTGAAAAGGCATCAATCACCTTGAACCCGTCATTGCACGGGCGGGCAACCAGCAAACGGCAGTTCGAACTACCCAGATCAATGGCGGCATAAAGCGGCGGATGGCTGGTGGCAGGCGTCGCAGGGCGATCAACAACAAGACTGTCGCCGGGCAGGATTCCAGATGCTGTCGCGCACGGCGCATCAATCACGGTACTTCCGACCATGGCAGCACTGCCATCAGAGCGACTGGCTCTGTGCGTGTCGCTATGGGAAGATACCTGTTTCACCTGTTTCAGCCTGCCTTGCTTTTTGGTTGCAAATTCTTTGATCACATCAAGACGACATTTATATGACGTTCTTGCGAATCATCCATATGAGTTTACCGACAATGTTGCACAAGGCAAATCCCGTATGCATTTAACACATAGGCGTGTGCGTCTGACCACATGGCGGGGAAAAAAGGTCTTGCCAAAGTGCCACCGGTTTTATAAATAGCGGCCCACGCCACACGGCGTTCAAGGCTATGTTGGGGAATAGGTTAACGGTAGACCTACGGACTCTGACTCCGTCAGTCCTGGTTCGAATCCAGGTTCCCCAGCCAGCCTTTGCTTGCCTTGCAAGCTTTGGTGATGTACGGCCCAGCCATTTCGGACCGATCAGAAAATCACACCAAACATACCCCTGCTGGGGAATAGGTTAATGGTAGACCCGCGGACTCTGACTCCGCTAGTCCTGGTTCGAGTCCAGGTTCCCCAGCCATCTTTCTTCCCCACCAATCCAAAGATTTTTTGATTTTTCGCGTGGCGCAGCGCGCTGATTGTCGCCTTTCGCACAACAGTCATTTTCCGGTATCGGCAGGCAATCCCCGACCGACTGAGAAGATATTTTGCCAGCAAGGGGAACCAGCCGCCGCCTTTTACGTTGGTGGTCATACGATCTGTGACAAATCACAGGCACGAATGCACATTTGGCAACAAAGGAGCATGAGATGCTTACCGATATGTACCGATCCCGACACTCTTCCCATCCGACAATCCTCGATCGTGTTGATCCGGTAATCTGGTCCGACAAGGACCATTGCCCGATGAGCTCGGCCGAGGATGAGAAATTTTACGAAAAGAACGGCTTTCTGTTTCTGAAAAATGTTTTCAGCGAAAAAGAAGTCGCCCAGCTTCGCCGTGAAGCCGATCGGGTTGAAAATTCGGATCCGGCCGATGACGAGGTTATTTCAGAACCGGGCAGCAACGAAGTACGCAGCGTTTTCCGCGTCCATGATAAAAGTGACGTGTTCGCGCGCCTGATATCCGATGACCGGCTGGTCGCGATTGCCGAACATTTTCTGGATGACGATGTTTACATTCATCAATCGCGGGTCAATTTCAAACCGGCTTTCAAAGGCAAGGAATTCTTCTGGCATTCGGATTTTGAAACCTGGCACACCGAAGACGGCATGCCGCGTATGCGTGCTTTTTCGATGTCGATCACATTGACTGATAACTCGGCCCATAATGGCCCACTGATGCTGATCCCGGGATCGCATAAGCAGTTCATTTCCTGTGTCGGGGAAACGCCCGACCAGAACTATAAAAGCTCGTTGAAAATACAGGAAATCGGCACCCCAGATCAGGATAACCTGTCGCAGATGGTCGACGAGAACGGGATTGTCTCCCCCGTCGGCCCGGCTGGTTCTGTTCTGATTTTCGACTGCAATACCCTGCACGGGTCAGGCAACAACATCACCCCCTACCCGAGGTCGAACCTGTTTTTCGTGTATAATGCGATGTCGAACCGGCTGGTCGCGCCATTTGGCGGTACGAAGCCACGCCCGAACTTTCTGGCAACGCGCAAGGATATTGTTCCGGTACGGACCGGCCGGCACAAAATACGAGCCGCCGAATAATCCGGTCAGGATGACAGGAAACAGGGCGGTGACGATCCATCCGCCCTGTCGACATCGCCAGTCGCCTTTGCTGTGACCGGACGCATGCCTGCCTCGGTCAGGATGATGTCGACTGGAATGTCATATTCAAGGGGAAAGATATCATCATGACGCGTTGCTTCGAACCCGACACCAACCACAAGCGGGCGAACCGTCAAGCTTGCCAGTGTCCGGTCAAAGAAGCCCCCGCCGTATCCCAGCCGGTAACCACGACCGTCAAATCCGACCAGCGGCGCAATTATGACATGGATCGACACGGCTTTTGTCCCGACCGGTTCGGGAATGCGGGCAAAGCCCGGAACCATTTCGGTTTGCGGCGTCCAGTCATGAAAAAACATTGGCTGTGCCTTGCCCGGGACGATTGGCAGGGCTGCCTTCCCCCCCCGTTCGATATGATCGCCAATCACCGGGCGCAGATCGATTTCATTCTGGATCGGCCAGTAAAAGCCGACCGTCGCCTTTGGCCGTTCGGCCAGAATGGCGGTCATTGCATTGCAAACAGACACGGACCATTGTTTGTGGATGGCCGGATCAATCTCGTCACGCCATGCCAGCAATTCCTTGCGCACAATCTTGCGCCATTCAGATATTGCGGCATCGTCTGAAACATTTGGCGGAGTGGGCAAGCTGATCGTAGGCATGGGGCGTAACCTGATAGCGATGTCGGAAACGGGTGCGATAAACAAGTTTAACGCAAAATGGTCCTGAAACGAATAACGCGCCGGAGACCGGCGCGTTAACGGTTGTCAGCAAAAGCTGCAATCCAAAATCAAATTACATGATGGAGAGTTCTTCTGCCGACATGCGGCCGTTACGACCTTCAATCAGCTCGAATTGAACCTTCTGACCCTCATCAAGTCCCTGCAAACCAGCGCGCTGAACAGCGGTGATGTGCACGAATGCATCCTTGCCGCCTTCGTCCGGGGTGATGAAGCCATAACCCTTGGTCGCATTGAACCACTTAACCGTTCCGGTAGCCATATCCGTAGTCGTCCTTAGTTTTGGTAATCGCATTCCCCAAGCGCGGAAAATGCTTAAGTTACGTCCCTGCAGAAGGTCTTTTGACAGGCATGGAAACCTCAACCATAAGGCAACCATCCACACCAAAGACATACTGCATCGTTTCAATAATTACGCGAATTTCGGGTGTCGTGCAATGGATTCATGTACGAAGTTATTTATTCAAAGCGGGTGCTTAGCTACCTTTTCGCGAATATTGCTTTGTGATCGGGTGAATGAATTCAGCCACAACCTCGCCGCACGAATGAGTCGGGTCGATTTAAGTGGATTGTTCCCAAACGCCCGCGGCATAGCACCAAATGGCCATCGCCCCAGCAGAATGAACCCGTATCCCCGTACCGGAATGCAAGTATTTCTCCGCTTTTGACGAAATATGCGATTGCAATGGTTAATCGTGCAAATCGTCTGGTTGGCAGAGTATCTTTTCCCTTGGCAAAAAGTGATTGCTGTATGGACTGGCATCGCCCGCCAATCTGACGATCATTCAAACAGGTCCAATGTCAGGTTCTGTAATTAGCAATCCGGAACTGTGAACATTTTCACATACTTGCATGCCAGAAGGTCAGGAATCGGTGTTTGTTTCAGGCCTGCGAACATCGGCCTCAATCGATTCCCTCCTGATCTGAAGACTCTCAAAAAGAGGCCGTTATCTTGCCAATCGGCGTCGATATTCCTTCGCCACGCCGGGTTGCCGCCCGGATCGATTGAACTTCTTTGTCAAATTCTTCGACAAGTTGTCAGGTCTGGATCGTATCGTGGCATACGAGGCTTAGATCGACATGCATACAGGCGGTAAAAGCGCCCGGGTTAGGCCCGGCACATGATCCAGTCGCCCTGCATGGGTTCAAGCAGGCGTACAATCACACAATCAAGGTCGCGCGCCTCGAACAATTCCATTATCCGGTTATACGGAATACCGTCGGCCACCCTGAATTCCGGCTCAGCCTGCAAGGCGCCAAAGAACGGGATCTGTGTCTCGTCAAGAGACCGGTCCCAGTTGTCGCCAAGCGTAACCGATATGCCGATGACGAGCGCCCCTTCACCGGAATTTGCCCTGGCGACCGGGGATGAAAAAAAGGTGATTGCGGCTACAAAACAGGCAAGAAAACAGCAAACGGGACGTTCCATAGGCCCCCGCACGGAAATGTCATCAAGACCCGAGTATCCAGGTACGCAATCATCCGTATCAAAACAGCAATGATAATCCGGTGAATATATCGGACGCATGGACAAACCCGATTTCAATCGCAACGAACACCGCCTGAAG
>CAMPHD010000200.1 GCA_946885765.1 uncultured Thalassospira sp. | reverse complement strand
GCATTTACCTATGCGCTTGGCCGGGTTTTTCAGCAGCATTATGCCGCAGGCGGGACGATGGCGGACTTTGACGCCAAAAAGGCGGAGGCCGAGTTCCGCCAGAAATTCAAGGATGGCCTGAAATTCGATCAGGACAGGAAAACGGCGTGAAGAACGCGTAATCGCGCAATAACAGGAATTCGGATGGCGAAGCGATGCATTTGATTTTGATTGTAATTTATCTGTTGGCCTGCATTGTTTGCGGCATGCTGGGGCGCCGGACATCGTTCGGGTTTCTGGGGCATTTCCTGCTGGCGATTGTGATTACCCCGATTGGCGATTTTCTGGTTCAGGTCGTTGCGCGCCCGTCGCGGGAGCTTCGTGAAAAGCTTAAAGACCTTGATTATGAATAAGATGATGACTGACGGGCGATCAGCATGCGTCACGATACACCCGACGACGAGATGATGAATGGTTGATAGCGCGACAGCCGCACCCGGTGTGCCAGACGAAAACGGAACCGCCCGCAAAAGAGGGCGATGGTCGATCTTTTGGCGGCGCTTTTTCATTAGTGCTGGCGTACGCCTGCGGCGGTTGCGTACGGCATTTCTGATCGGGCTTCTGTTCCTGCTGGTCGCTATTTTCGCGTTGGCGCCGCAGATTTTCATTACCGTGCCTGCCGGGCATGTTGCGGTGATGTGGTACCGGTTCTTTGGCGGGACGGTCGTTGATGAAAGCTACGGCGAAGGTATTCACATGATCTTCCCGTGGGATGAAATGTATATCTATGACGCCCGCCTGCAAAATCAGGCGCGCGTTTATGACACGATTTCATCGAACGGCCTGTCGATGGAAGTCGACATCGCGGTGCGTTATCGCATCAACCGCGAAGCGGTCGGGATGCTGCACAAGCTGGTCGGGCCGAATTATGCCGAAGTCCTTGTATATCCGGAAATCGGATCGCATGCGCGTGAACTGATTTCGCGTTACACCCCTGAACAGCTTTATACCGAAACCCGTGCCTTCATTCAGGCGGAAATCCTTGAACGCATGGTCAACGAACTTGGATCGTCGCTGGTCAATCAAAGCTTCCAGGGGCGGCTGGTGACGGTTGAAGACGTTCTGATCCGGTCGGTGACACTGCCGGAACGCGTGGCGGATGCGATTGAACGCAAGGCCGAACAGTATCAGGCCATGCTGGAATATGATTTCCGTCTGGCGCGCGAGGAAAAGGAAAAGCAGCGCAAGAAGATCGAGGCGGAAGGTATTCGTGAATTCCAGGATATCGTCGCCAAAACGATCACCGAAGAATATCTGCGCCTGCGCGGTATCGAAGCGACCATGACGCTTGCGACATCAAAAAACAGCAAGACGATCATCATTGGCGGCAAGGATGGCCTGCCCGTGATCCTCAATACTGCGGATACGCCGACGGTAAGCGGTGCGGATTCCGGTTCGGGGGCAGAGCTTGTGAACGATACGGCCGAAAGCCTGCCGAATGCGGGGGCGCTTAATGCGCGGTCGCAGGAAATCGCGCCGCAAAATGCGATTTCGCCGGGTGTTCGCGAACCTGCTGATCCGTCAGGCAAACGCGCACGGCCTGCGGCGGCAAATTCGAACACGCAGCCGGTCACACCCCCGATGAAACCGGCTGCCCCGACAGGCCCGGCAGCAGGGGCGTCAGAAGATGTTTCAACAGTGGGTAAAACCGCCGGAGATGTTTTGAAATCAATTGCCCCGGTCTTTGACCAATCCAGTGGTAGCGGGGGTGGTGTCGTTAAACAGAGCGACATGGAACCGGTTGCGACACACGAGAGTGCGGGGCAGCCTGAAATTTCAAAAACCGGTAGCAAATAAAGGGTGTTGCACGTTGCTACTTCGGGTTAGTTCAGGTAAAGTTGAAGAATAAATTTTGCGTGCAGATCATCAACCTGAAGGTAGACATTCAAGAGGCGATAATGAGCGAAGCAGAAACCATCGAAGAGACTGAAGAAGTGGCCGTCGCGAAGGCGGAAGAAATTCGTGCCCAGTCCCGTGACTGCATCCATCGCCATAGCGTTTATGCTGCGGTCGGTGGTCTTGTTCCGATCCCGTTCCTTGAAATGGCCACCAGCAGCACCATTCAGGTGCGGATGCTTGCAAAGCTTTGCGACATTTACGGTGTTCCGTTCTCCGAGAACGCGATCAAGAGTTCGATTTCAACCCTGGTTGCAACGGTTCTGCCGATGACCGGTGTCGGTTATGCGACGGCGGCACTGGTTCGTAAGGTTCCGGTTGTCGGCACGATCTTTGGCGTTGTCGCCATGCCGACCTTTGCCGGTGCCTGCACCTATGCGCTGGGTCGTGTTTTCGCCTGGCACTTTGCCAAGGGTGGAACGGTTGCCGATTTCGACGCCGAGGAAATGAAAGGTCGTTTCAAGGACGAATTCGAAGACGGCAAACGCAAGGCTTCGGAATTTGTCAAAGGCGGCAAAACCACTGCCAAACCGGCAGCAGGTGCGACGACCGCCAAGGCCTGATTGATCATCAGGTTTTCAGATTGTATTTCGGGAATGCCCAAAGCATGCTTTGGGCATTCTTTTTTGCCTGTTTCTGATGACGCGTAAAAGGCCACCGCATGCCCCCGATCAAAACCCATCGCCTTGTGTTCGAGCGCCCGAAGGGCACCGGCACATTTGCGCCGTCCGATGTCCTGAGGGCGAGGCTGGCGGTTTTTGATCTTGAGGGGCTGGACGATGCCGGGTGTAACAAACTGGCAGAAAGCCAGTTGCACGCCGCCGAAAAAGCCCGGCTGGCGGGATTCAAGCATGATCGCCGCCGGAAAAGTTTTATCAGCGGGCGGTTGGCGGCAAAGGCCGCGTTGGCGGCGCATTTTCCGGGGATTGATCCGCAATCGATTGAAATCGGATCGGGGGTTTTTGATCAGCCGATGATGGTTGGCGGCGGCGAAGATGTGCAGGGCATGTCGGTTTCGCTGTCGCATTCGGACCGGTATGCGGTGGCGCTTGTGTTTCATCGTGCCCATCCGCTGGGCATTGATGTTGATCTGCCGGTGATGAAGGATGTGCCCGCAATTCTGGACGGGATCGCGCCCGATATACGGACGATGATCCGCGCCCATGATTTGGATGATCATGGGGCGGCCTGCCTTCTTTGGGTGGCACGCGAAAGCCTTGCCAAGACCATCACCACCGGGATGATGACGCCGCTTGAACTTTACGCGCCATCATCGATCGAGCGCAACCGGGACTGCTTTGAGGTGCGATATGCCAATTTCGGGCAGTATCGCACCATCATCTGTCCCGGTGCGCAGGGGTGGCTTGGCCTGACATTGCCGGATCAAACGCGATTCGATCCGGCAAGCCTGCCCTGGGCCTGAGTTTTCAGTCCATCATTTCGATTGATCAAGATGAGCGCGGATGCGTTCGGCGACTTCGATCACGTGAGGATCGAACATCATTGTTCCATGGGTGCCGCCAACCCATTCAAGGGTCAGGGCATCGCCCGCGACCCTTTGCCAGCCGCTATATTGATCGCCTTCGATACTGGGCGCTGCGCGGGTTTCGGTTGTCGGACGCAGCAGCAGAACATCAATCCCGTCAATTTTCGGCGGGACGTAATGGACGGCGGCCAGTGCGTTATTCTGGAAGACAGCAAGCAGGCGGCGCATGGTGCCGCGATCTGCCTCGTCAGGCAGAAGGTCGCAATTCTTGCCGCGTTCGAGTAACAGATCGATGCGTTCTTCGGGGGTTAACGGACGCAATTCGTCAACCGTGACCAGGCCCAGTTCGGCAAAGATATCGGCAAGATATTCGGCCTCGCCCTTGCGCAATATGGCGCGGACCGCATCGGGCACGGCAATCGCATCGAGCAGGATGATATTGCGCACATCAATGCCTGCCTGCTGCATGCGGAAGGCGGCTTCGAACGCCAGCAATCCGCCGAAGCTCCAGCCGATGACATGGATTGGCCCGTCGGGGACGGTCTCACGGATGGCGGGCATGTAGGCTGCGACCATTTCCTCGACCGTGGGCTGCAAATTCTGGCCTTCTTCAAGGCCCTGTGCCTCGACCATGTAAAGCGGCTGATCGGGGCCGAATTCGCGGGCAAGGTTTTGATAGCACAGCACATTGCCGCCGACCGGATGGAAGCAGACCATTGGCGGTTTGGTTCCCGATGCATTGACGGTGACAATCGGGCTTTTGACATGCCTGGCGTTTTCGCGTTCGGAGATGCGGGCGGCGAGTTTTTCGACCGAGGCGCAGGTGAACAGATCACCCAGCGGGATTTTGACGTTGGTAACCTTGTTGATTTTTGACAGGAACTGAACCGCAAGAACGCTGTGTCCACCCAGTTCAAAGAAGTCGGCGGTGGCGTCATCGATGGTGCAATCAAGGACCTCGCCCATCAGGCGGGCGATGGTTTTTTCATGGTCGCTGCCAAGCGGTTTGGCCGAGACGCCCGTTACCTGATCGGTGTTTTCGGGGAGGGGAAGGCGTGAAAGATCGATCTTGCCATTTACGGTCAGTGGCAGGTCATCCATCGTGATCAGGTGGCTGGGCACCATATAGTTGGGCAGGGCCTGTTCAAGTTTTGCCCGGCACGCCGCGATATCGAAACCGGCATGGGCATTGTCATCGGTGACGACATAGGCGACGAGGACAACATTGCCGTTCTGATGGCGGTCATGGGCGACCACGGCCGCGCGGCGGATATGGGGATGTGTCAGCAGGGCATGTTCGACTTCGCCCAGTTCGATGCGGTTGCCGCGAACCTTGATCTGGCCGTCTTCGCGGCCAAGGAAAATGATTTCGCCATCACTGCGCCGCCGCCCCATATCACCGGTGCGGTAGACACGGTTGCCGTTGGGGTCGGTCACAAATTTCTGCGCGGTCAAGATCGGATCGTTCAGGTAACTGCGCGCGACACCGGCCCCGCCAATGCGGATTTCACCCGGAACACCATCGGGCAACGGGCGGCCCATATCATCGCAGATTTCCAGATAAACACCCTGAATGGACTTGCCAATCGGCGGTGGCAGGATCTGTTTGTGGTTGTGGGCGGTCATCACATACTGGGCCGATGAAACGCAGCATTCCGTCGGGCCATAGGCATTGACCAGTTTGCGGTCGGTCTGACCGGGCAGGGCAAAGAAACGTTCGACCAGTCGGGCGGAAACAGCTTCGCCGCCCAGAACCACCATTCTTGCCGGACAGGAAAGCCGGTTTTCTTCCCAGTAATCCAGCAGCAGGGAAAACAGGCTTGGCGTTGCGTCAAGCTGATCAATGGCGTTGGTGACCATCAGGTCATGGAGGGCTTCAGGGTCGCTTCGTGTGGCCGATCCGGTGATGTTCAGGCAATGTCCGTTCAGGATGGCCGCAAAAATCTGAACGATGGAGCCGTCAAAGGCAAAGGGCGCAACACAGGTCAGGTTAAGGGCGCGGTCGGGATCATCGGCACCGATCTGTTTTAACTGCGTATCGAGTACCGACTGGGCGAGGTTCACAACTGATCCATGTTCGATCATTACCCCCTTGGGTGTGCCGGTGGTGCCGCTGGTGAACAGGACATAGGCAAGATCGTTTGCCGATGTCACGGTTGCGGGGTGTTGATCGTTTGCGGCATTGAGCGCAGCCAGATCGTGGCGGCGCTTCTTCGGTACGACGGGGTGTTTTGCCGCATCCGATGTCAGGACGAAATCGAATGTGTAGGGTGCGGGATCAAACCCGTCGGCATCGATGGCGGATCGGCTGGCGGCAAAGCCGCCCTGTTCGTGTGCCCAGTCTTCAAGAAAGCATTGCGGGACAAACAGGTCTTCGAGGAAATCAAGCCGGGTATTGTAACCCTTGCCCACCGTCTCGCGGGCAAACCGGGCCAGATCGGCAAGGTAATCATCGCGGCGATCCGCATCCCATACATTGCCAAGATAAATCGCCCCGCCCGGTGCGAGCAGGGTTTTTGCCTTTGTCAGGACCGTGCGCAGATAACCGTAACCTGGGAAGTTTTCGATGACGCTGTTCATGATGATCAGATCGAACGAACCCGGTTCGTAAACATCGATATCATGCGCGCCAAGCTGCCGACCGATGACATGCGTCATGCCAAGATTGATCGCCAGTGCCTCGGTCCGTTCGACGTTGCGGCGCGACAGATCGGTCGCGACATAGGTGCCGACCACCGGGGCGACGTGTTTCATGGTGAAGCCGGACGCGCAGCCGATTTCAAGCACCCGGGCATTGCGCGATACCAGTCCGGCGACCTTGTTGCGCGCATTTTCACCAAAGGCATCCATCGCA